>DYEN01000050.1 GCA_020725705.1 Anaerolinea sp. | reverse complement strand
CGGCGATCATGGTCTGGAGCGCGGTGTCGTAGTCGGTGGGGATGGGCTGGAAGATGATCCGGATGTCTGGATTGCGCTCGTTGAACACGTTCACCAGATAATCAAAGACTTCCAGCTCGTCCGGTCCGCCCCACTGGGTGTAAACCAGCTCGACGGGTTCCTGCGCGGCAGTGGGCTGCGGAAACATGCCGAGCATCAGGGCGAGCGCCATCAGGCCAATCAACAAAGTGCGTTTCATCGTGTAAGTCCTCCGAAAATTGTACCGGCAGTATTTGCTGAGTTGACGGGTGTGCTGGATGCTGATATGCGATGTTCCTCTCTCCCTCGCTGTTTCGGGCAGACATCAGACGGGCAGTGCGCCTCATGCCACCGGACAGACCAGCGCCGTCACCGAGTGCGGCTCGAAGACCGCCGTCCAGGTGTGGCCGTCCAGTGCAATTTCCTGCTCACGGAGCGTGACCTGATCGGGTGCGGCGAATGTGTTTTCGGCCTTGATATCCGGACCGTTGATGACTGACAGCCGAGCCGGGCCGGCGAACCGCGCATCCAGCAGCGAAACCGTGGTTTCGAGTGCGTCCGTCTCGCTCCGGTTGACGACGTACAGCGCGATCTGGCGGCGCTGCTCGTCGTATGTCGCCGAAACGTCCAGCGTGCGCACCCCGGTATAGTCTCCCGCCGAGAACGTGTCGCCGCGCCAGGCCACATCGAGCGCGATCTGGCCACAGGTGCGGCTGTACAGCTCGAACGGATAGAAGATCGTCTGGAGCACCAGCCCGTCCGGCCGGGTGAAGATGGGCGCGATAACGTTGACGATCTGCGCGATGTTCGCCATCTGGACCGAGCGCGCGTGGCGGATGAAGGCGTTGAGATGCATCGCCACGACCAGCGCGTCTTCCAGGTTGTAGATTTCCTCGAGGTTGTTCAGGTCGTTGCCAAAGACCGGGTGCGTGCGATACCAGACATTCCACTCGTCCACCGCGATATGGATCGGGCGCTTGATGGCGTTATCCAGCCGCAGGGCGCGGATCAGCCCTTCGTAAGCTGCCAGGCGCTCTTCGATCAGCTCCGAGACCGTCATGAACCTGGCGAAATCATTTGCGTGGTTATCCACGTACCAGTGCAGCGCCATGTAGTCAATCTGATCCCCGGCCTGCTCCAGGATGAGCTGGGCGCGCTCGACAAAGTCCCCGTCCCACAGCGAAACGGCGGACGCCAGCAGCTTGATGCTCGGGTCCACCCAGCGCATGGCTTTGCCGAACTCGGTCAGCGCGCGAGCGTATTCCTCGGGAGTTTTGAAGCCGATCTGCCAGGGGCCGTCGACTTCGTTGCCAATGCCCCAATACTTGACCCGGTGTGGCTCCTCGTATCCATGCTCGCGCCGCAGGTTGACCAGCGCCGTATTCTTCGTGCCGTTGCAGTACTCAACCCAGTCGCGGGCTTCGCGCATATCGCCGTCGCCGCAGTTGACGGCGATGTACGGCTCGGTTCCCAGCTTGCGACAGAAGGTGATGAACTCGTTCGTCCCGAAGTGATTGGTTTCGAGCGCGCCCCACGCCAGGTCGGTGCGGGCGGGGCGCTCCTCGCGCGGGCCGACGCCGTCGCGCCAGCGGTAGCCGGAAACGAAATTGCCGCCCGGATACCGGATGACGGGCATCCGCAGGCGGCGCAGCGCGTCGAGAACGTCGGTCCTGAACCCGTGCTCGTCGGCGAAGGGCGAGCCGGGTTCGTAGATGCCGCCGTAGATACAGCGGCCCAGGTGCTCGGCGAATCCCCCGAAGATATCACGGTTGATTGGCCCCAGGGTGCGGTTCAGGTCAATCTGGATGTGATTCAAGACGATACCCTCTCGCGGTGGTGCGCAAAGGCGTTGAAATCGTATTCGGCTAATCGTATTCTTATGCTCATCATTCTATATTGAAATAAAAGCCGATGTCAACCATAAACTCAGGGGCGGCGGGGACCGCGTGCGGATGACAAGAAAGGGCGCCCACAGCCGGGGCGCCCTGTCGATCGCGATGCGAAATGTACGGGTAGATCACTCGACGACGCAGTTGGGCAGCGGGGTGTTGTTCCAGACTTCGTCGGGGGTTGGCGCCAGCGTGTTGACTTCCACCCAGAAGAGCTGTGCGTCGAGCAACACCTGATAGAACTGGTGCGTCTCGTCCATGCCGAAGGTCCACAGCGTCTTCCCTTCGGGGATGGTCAATTCGGGCTGGATCTGCTTCTCGAAATCGGGCGCCCAGTAGCCCACAGCAGGCTTGATGAACGTCCCCACCGCGGCGTTGCAGTTCACCTCATCCCCGGCCACGGCTGCCGCTGTGCGAGCAGTCGCGCCCGGCGCAGTGGCGCCGCCGGTGACGACCAGCACGTTGGTGGTGTCGTTGACGGTGCCGCTGAACGGAGCCGCCTCAAGGCCGTCTGACACTTCCGCGTCCAGCGTGATCACGGTGCGGATTTCATACGTCCCGGCTTCGAGCGCAGGCAGGGGGAAGGTCCACTGAGCGCGAGCCAGATTATTGAGCTGCGAGACTTCGACGGACTGCCAGCCCTGGTCTTTGCCCGGCTGCGGCGTGAAGACCGGCTCGCCGTTAATGGTCACCGTGATATCCGCGTGTGTCATGAAGTCTTCGACCTGCTGGGCAGTGCGGGCTACCCAGATATAGGCGAGCACAACCGTCGTCGACGCGGAAGCCGAGTACTGACGCGCGCCGCCTTCGACGCCGTGCCACACCGGAATCCTCACCGCGCGTGCCTGTGCGGACGTAATGCCCTGTGGGATCAGCATGATCGCGACAATCAGGAGTACGAGCGCAGTGGCCAGTTTTCGGGTCATTCTCTTCACTCCTCTAACCATTCAGCATGTAATCGCCCAACCGGGTGTCGCCGGGGATTATACTGAGACGCCGGGCTGAGTCAACCACCGTAAACCGGGCGCCAACATGACGGCGGACCGGGTATTCGAAAGCCGGGGCCGAATGTGGTAAAACAGGACGGGCGCCGCGCCGCCCTGCACGGCGAGCGCAGATGTACCCGTGGCCTGATGCAATTCGCGACCCAGGGTGGGGTCTTCGCGGTGAGCTGCTCGCGTTTCATGCACACCATGTGTCCGGCACGCTGCACGTTGGTGGTTGTGATTCTGGCGTTGATCATGGGCGGGTGCGCTCCGCTCGGCCTGACGACCTCGCGCCCGGCGTATATTGAGCACAATGAAGCGTGGACGGTGGTGGCCGATGTGTTCGGCGGCGTCGAGATGGTTCAGGTGCCGCCGGGCTGCTTCCTGATGGGCAATTACCACGGGCGCCGCGATGAGCAGCCGGTCCACGAAGTGTGTTTCGACCGCCCCTTCTGGATCGACCGCTATGAGGTCACTAACGAGCAGTATGGGTCAGAAGGGGCGTTTAGCGGCCCCGATCGCCCGCGCGAGAACCTCACCTGGTTCGAGGCGCGCGATCACTGCGCCCGGCGCGGCGCGCGGCTGCCGACCGAGGCTGAGTGGGAATATGCCGCGCGCGGTCCGGATAGCCTGTACTATCCCTGGGGCGACGAGTTCATCGAGGACAATCTGGTCTATGACGGCAACTTCAACAACCAGACGTCGCCGGTTGGCAGCCGGCCCCAGGGCGTGTCGTGGGTGGGCGCCTACGATCTCAGCGGCAATGTCTGGGAGTGGGTGAGCAGCCTCTACCGTCCCTACCCGTATCGTGCCGGGGATGGCCGCGAAGATCCGGACGATATCACCGGGCATCGGGTTTTCCGGGGCGGGCTGGGCAGCTATATTGATTACGGTACCAGCGCGACAACCCGCTTTCACGCGGCGCCCGATTCGCGTGGGTGGTTTATCGGCTTTCGTTGTGCCAGGGATGACGCGCCATAGAGCGAGCGCCACCGGCGCGCCTGGCCCGTTGGACGGGCGGGCGCGCGGTCGTGTTGCGCCGGGATCTCGGCACAGGGTAAAAGGAACCGGGCAGTTCTGTGGAGCATGACCAACCTCAACCGCGACAGCCGGGCCTGCTGACGCGCATCCGGCGCTCGATCTGGCGCGAGCCGTGGCCGGAGACGGATCGCGGGCGCATGCGGCTGACGCTCAACGATCTGATCCTGCATCTGCACGCGCCGCGTGTGCCCCGGCGCGCGCTGCGGGTCACCTACAGCTACGGGCTGGGGATCATCGCCATCGCGCTGTTCCTGATCTTGGGCTTCACCGGCGTGCTGCTCGCGTTCGTGTATACGCCGTCGCCGGACAAAGCCTATGCCAGCATCCTGAGCTTGCAGTCGCAGGTCTGGATCGGCGCGCTGGTGCGCAACTTGCATCACTGGAGCGGTAATCTGCTGTTGATCGTGTCGGTGCTGCATATGTTGCGCGTCTTCTACACCGCCGCGTTCCACCCCCCGCGCGAGTTCAACTGGCTGCTGGGGCTGGGCCTGCTGGTGCTGGTGGCGCTCTCGAACTTCACCGGCTATCTCATGCCCTGGGACCAGCTCGCCTATTGGGCTACAACAATCAGCACGAGCATGCTGGGCTATATCCCGCTGGTGGGCGACTCCATCCGGCATTTTCTGATCGGCGGCAGCGAGGTTGGCGAGTTCGCGCTGCGGACGTTTTTCGCCTTTCATATCGTCGTGTTCCCGCCGCTGATGATTATTATCATTTCCTACCATCTCTGGCGGATACGCAAGGACACGTTCTCTTTGCCGCGCGGGCTGGACGAGCCGCCTATCGATCGCCGCCGCATCGAGCGCGTGACCACCATCCCGCATCTGATCACGCTGGAGCTGGCGCTGGGCTTGGCGACGCTGGCGCTGATGATCGCCTGGTCGACCTGGGTCGATGCGCCGCTGGAAGAGGCCGCCAACCCCACACATCCCCCGAACCCTGCCAAAGCCGCCTGGTATTTCATGGGGTTTCAGGAACTGCTGCTGCACTTCCATCCCGCCATCGTGACGGTGGTCATCCCGGTGCTTACGGTTGTGGGGCTGTTTCTGCTGCCGTATGTGGACGCCGATCCCCGGCCCGAGCGTGACGTGACCGGCATCTGGTTCCGGTCGCGGCGCGGGCGCCGGCTGGCGGCGCTCAATGCGCTGGCCGGGATCGGCGCGACGGCGGCGCTGGTGGTTCTCGATGAGTTCTGGCTCGACCTGCCAGGGCTGTTTCCGTCCCTGCCGACTGTCATCAGCAACGGCGTGCTCCCGTT
>DYEN01000582.1 GCA_020725705.1 Anaerolinea sp. | reverse complement strand
GCGCTGGTTTACTATGCCATCCGTCGCCCCCTGCCCAAACAGGAAGGCGAGCTGGTGGTAGTCGGCATGCAGGACGCGATCACCATCTACCGCGACAGTTGGGGTGTGCCGCACGCCTACGCCGCCAACCCCTACGACCTGTTCTTCGCGCAGGGGTACGTTCATGCCCAGGACCGCTGGTGGCAGATGGACCTCAGCCGGCGGTTGGGGCGCGGCACGCTCAGCGCGCTGCTCGGTGAGAACGACGCGATCCAGGCCACCGACCGCCTGGCGCGCACCCTGGGCTGGGAACAACTCGCGCAGGCCGGCTACGCCGTTTCGACTTTTGAGACGCGCGCCGTTCTGCACGCCTATTCCGCCGGCGTCAATGCCTACATCGAGGGCCGCTCGCCCGGCGATCTGGCAGTCGAGTACACCCTGCTCGGCTTGCGCGTGAACGATATCCCGATCGAGCCGTGGACGCCGCTCGACTCGCTCGCCTGGCTGATGGCGCTGCAGTGGCAAAACAGCGGCAACGTCGCGCAGGAGATCGCCAACGCGCTGGCGCTGGCGCGCGTCGATGACGCCATGCTCACCCTCTACACCCCCCGCCCGCCGCTCGACGCCGCGACTATCCTCAGCGCCGCCGACCTGGACCTGCCCGAGACGCCCTCGCCCGCAGATGCCGCCGCGCCGCCCCCCGCCGCGCTGCCCGACTACACCCGGCTACCGCTGGCCGAGGTTCTGGCCGGGCTGGATCTGGTCGGCCCGCGCGAGATGCCCGAAGGCACGGCCTGGGTGGTCGCCGGCTCGCAGACGGCGAGCGGCAGCCCGCTGCTGGCCGTCGCGCCCGGCTCCCCCCTGCAGATCCCCTCGCCGTTCTACGAGGTCGGGCTGTACTGCATCGAAACGCCGGAGCTATGCCCGTACAATCTGGCGGGCCTCAGCGTCCCCGGCATCCCCGGCGTGTTCAGCGGGCACAATGGCCGCGCCGCCTGGGCGCTCAATGCCGCCTGGATCGACGAGCAGGACCTGTTCGTCGTGCGGCTTAACCCCGCCAACCCGCTGCAGTACGCCTGGGGCGGCGGCTGGCGCGACCTGATCGCCCGCGAAGAACTGCTGATCATCAACGGGGTTGAGGAGCCGCAGCCGTTCACCGTCTACAGCACGCATCTCGGCCCGGTGATCGCGACGACCTCGCCGCTGCTGGGGCGCGACCAGGCCCTCGTCGTGCGCTGGACCGCGCAGGATGGCCCCGCCGATCCGCTGATCGCGCTCTTCAAGCTCAACCGCGCCGCCTCGTGGGATGAGGCGCGCGCCGCGTTGAGCCTGTGGGCGCTCGCCGCGCAGAACGTGCTCTACGCCGACACGAGCGGAACCATCGGCTACCAGCTGGCCGGGCGCGTGCCGGTTCGCGCACCGGGGCACAGCGGCCTGCTGCCCGTCGCCTGCGAGAGCAGTGCCGGCGAGTGGCGCGGCCTGCTGCCCTTCGACCTGCTGCCCACCGTCACCAACCCGGCCGGCGGGATGATCGTCGCCGCCAACAATCCCAGCGTCCCGCCTGCCTACAGCAATCTGCTCGCGGCGCCGCTGGACGGCCTGCAGGGCGTCGATCTCTACAGCGTGTTGACCTCGACCGCCGCGCCCGGCTACCGAGCGGCTCAGATCGCCGCACGCCTGCGCGAGCACAACGCCCACACGCCGGATACCTTCGCCGCCATCCAGGCCGACGTCTTCAGCCCCACCGCTGCAGCAGCCCTGCCGATCGTGATTGCATCCCAACCCGCCGACGACGAACTGGGCGAAATGCTGGCCTGGCTCAGCGCGTGGGATGCCCGCTTCACACAGGACAGCCCCCAGGCCGCGCTGTTTGGCGCCTTCTGGCTGCGCCTGGCCGAGTACACCTACGGCGACGAGTTGGGCGCTCCCCCCTGCGACTGCCTCGCCGTGCGTCAGGGTCTGCTGGCGCTGCTGGACTCGCCCAACCACCCCTGGTGGGACGATGTCCAGACACGCTTTGTCATCGAGCGGCGCGACGCCATCGTGCGCCGGGCGCTGGCCCAGGCGATCATCGACCTTACCCAGGCCCAAGGCGCCAACCGCGACGCGTGGCAATGGGGTGATCTGCACCGGGCCACCTTCAGCGGCAGCAGCGGAGCCGGACTCTTCGAGGACCAGCTCACCGTGGGACCGCTGCCGGTCGGCGGCACGGGCGACAGCGTCAACACGACCCGCAGCGCCGGACGCGGGCGCGACCGGTGGGATGTCGTACACGCACCCGCCGCCCGCCTGATCATCGACCTGGCGAACCCCGAAAGCAGCCGCGCCATCCTGAGCACCGGGCAGAGCAATCACCTCGCCAGCGCGCACTACCGCGATATGGTCGATCCCTGGCGTTTCGTCAAATATCACACCCTGCTGTGGGAACGCAGCAGCATCGAAGAGGCATCCGAAGCCATGCTGGCGCTGGAGCCGGTTTATATCCCGCTTTCCACGCCCGTACCGCCCCCTGATTCCTGAACCACTCTGCAATTCTAAAGAATTAATGAATACGCTCTCTTTAACGATTTCTTAATCATTTATTTAGGGCCGTTTGATCCCCTGCTTCGACAATTAAGACACAACAAAGCAGCCAAAAGTGCCTCAAGGTTGTCTTTTCTCTCGATGCACTTCACCGGGGTCGTACCCCGGTTAAACTGCGGAAGTGGGGAGCCATGAACGGACAGGAGTGGGATGTTTCGGGCTTTCAGGCCCGGCTGCATGAAAACGGATTGCTCGAGGTGGTGGTGGATGGGGAACTATCACCTCAACTGATTCAGCGGCTTCTCCAGCACGTCTGGCAAACGGTGCAAGACGCCGGCCCGCTCACCGGGCTGCTGCTTGATCTGCGCCGTTCAGCAGCGGTCAGCATTGTGCGCGTTTCGGGCCTGGCCGATACCCTCAGTCAGATGGTCACGCCGATGGCCGTGGTGTTTATCCGGACCCAGCAGCACCGGCTCGCCAGCCTGATTCGCCCGACGCTCTCCCGGCGCGAGGAGATCGCGTTCTTCACCAACCCACTCGACGCGTGGCACTATCTGCTGTGTCGCGTCGACACCAGTTGACCGCCTAGGCAGACCGGCTGCCGCCGCCGACTACGGAGCGAATCAGCGCCAGCAGCTGCGCGATGACCAGCGCGAACACCGCCACCCAGACGGCCTGCTGGCCGCGGGCGGCCTGTTCTAATGCTGGAGATGGCGGCGTGATGATCTCAACCGTCTGGCCCGGCGGACCGGAGAACAAATCGTAGCCCTCGGCCTGGAGCCGCGCCGCCTCGCCGGGCGAAAGCTGCTCCGGTCGATACGGCTCGGAAACCACCACCGCTGAGATGCGCCCGTCTGGCCGGCGCTGCGTCAGCACCCGCGCGGTCCGCGAGTTGAGCACGTCGTACACGTACAGCTCGCGAATCAGCACCTTGACCAGCACGGCCAGCGGCAGCGCCAGCAGCAGCCCGATAAACCCGAACAGCACCGACGCGACGACCTGCGCGCTCAGCACCACCGCCGAGGGCATCTCGATCTGGCGCCGCATGATGCGCGGCATGACCAGGTTGCTCTGGATCTGCTGCGTAACCACATACGCCAGGATGACCAGCGGCACCTTGGCGGGAACGTCCGCCAGCGCGAACAGGATGGCCGGGATGACCGAGATGATCGAGCCGATGTTGGGGATGAACTCCATGATCCCGGCGATCACGCCCAACGCAACCGGGTTCGGCAGGTCGAGCACAAACGTGTTGACCACGGTGATCGCCGCGCCGAGCGTGAGCATCGAGATCAACTGGCCGACGAACCACGCCCGCAGTGTCGCCGCCAGCTCCACCAGAATCTCCAGCGCGCGCGGACGGTAGCCCTGCGGCACCAGCGTCAGCATCCCTTCCAGATAGTTGGTCGGGTCGCTGATGAAGAACAGCGCAATAACCAGAATGAACAGAATGTTGGCGATCAGGCCGCCCAGACCGGAGACGAACGGGAAAAGCGTCCCCGGAACCTTGCGAAACTGCTCTTCCAGCAGGTTCGCCCCCTCGCCGGATAGCAGCGCATCCCAGTCGACCTCCGGCAGGCCGTACTGCTCGGCCAGCCGGTCGTATTCGCCGCGGGCTTGGTCGAAGGCATCCGGCAGCTGGTCGATCAACTGGTCGGTCTGCTCGACAAAGGTCGAGACGAGCAGCACACCCGTCAGGCCGCCGACCAGCGCCACCAGGATCAGCGTGGTGAGCACTGCCAGCCCGCGCCCCATCCCCAGGCGCTCGAAGCGGTTCACCGGTACGTGCAGCGCCAGCGCCACAATGACGGCCAGGAAGATCAGCATCAGGGCATTGCGGACCGTCCACAGGCCGATAAAAAGCGCGATGACCATGAGCACAAAGGTGACGCGCAGCACCCAGTCGCCCATAGGCATCCGGCCAAAAGACATCGGTTGTCGGTTCACGAAAGGTGATCCGCCTGGGGTTAGATGACTATCTTCCCCATCACGAGCAGCAGCAAGAACCCCGCCAGGCTCGTGACCAGGAAGCAGCCAATCGACACAAACATGCGCTCGGCGGCCGTCATCCCAAACAGCCGGTCGCTGTGTACACTTTCAAGATAGGTCTCGTAGCTCTCCGCGACGATTTCCTCTTCCAGCGCCTGACGGCGCAGCTCGTCAATGCTGTCAGGCTGATTGTCGGCCATAACGACCTCCCACACGTTCGCACCGCCATGTTAAAGCATACTGGAAATCTACCGCGCCGCCAATCACCACCCCGCCGCCGGCTCCCGCGCGCTCAGCGTTCCAGCGCGGACTCGGCCAGGGGCAG
>DYEN01000581.1 GCA_020725705.1 Anaerolinea sp. | reverse complement strand
GCCAGGATCAAACTCTCCGTCTCTCCATCGCCTGCCTCACAGCAGGCGCTTACCTCAGGTCCTCGCACGTCTGCACTGTCACTCTGCTGTTGTTAAGGTGCCGAGGGACAAAAAACCAGCGTTGCCGCCGGTCCGAACGTCTACAGATGCACATCCTCACGCACGTTCTGTAGCCGTCGGTCCCTCCTTCGCAAGTAGCCAGCCGTAGCTGCTGAGCTGATCCGCATCGCGTGCGGATCCACCTGTATCATACCACAGGCGCCCACCAGAGGCAAGAGCCTTGCTTTACGTTCTTAATCTGCTCGCGCTGCCTCGCTCTCCGAGCGGGCGGCAACGCGAACAGCATTATAGCCGAGACCTAACCCCTGTCAAGACCAAAATCCACTCTCTGATATATCTCAAACAATCTCTTATCGGTCGTCAGTCTAACCCGAGCCACGCATTCCGATAAATCGCCCATTCCAGCGAGTCTGTCGCAGAATAGATGTACAGCCCGACGCCATCAAACCGATCGCCGTCGACCATACGCGCCCGCCCCTGCTCCACGCCCCGCACTGCAGCGCGCACCGTCTCCACCGCCGGATCGTGCCCCGGAGCCGCATCAAACGTCGGCAGTGCCACCGCCAGCTTGACACGCGACTCAAGGCCGCTTAAAGCCCCGGCGTAACTCTCCAACTGGTACGCCACCCACGTCTCAAACGCCGCCGAGTCCGCAAGGCCGGCCGCGTACGCCATAATCACAATTTCATCTACCAGTAGCAGGCCAATCCGCTGTTTGTAGTTCACATCCCACGTCAGTTCGGGGGCGACCGACAGCCCGATCGGGACATCAGGGTCGGCAGGTATCCGATCGGGCGGCGCAGTCACCGACAGCAGCGCATCGCTGCCAATCGTTTCGCGCAGCGTGCGAATCATCTGCACATACGACTCGCTGCCGTTCACGATGGCATAGCCATTGAGTTGCACGCCGTCGAATTGCCACTCAAAAACCGCCTTCTGAACCAGCTTGATTGCCCGCTCGCGCATTGCCTCATCGGCGATCTGCTCGCCGGACATCCGCACCCACACCAGCACTTTCAGCGCCGGATAGTGTGCGCGCAGTTCATGAGCAAAGGCAGCCGCGTACTCCCCTTCTTGCAGCGTCCCGTCGCTCAGCCACGCCGCCGCTTCCAGATACACCGTCCCAATGCGGTTATCGCGCAAACGTTCCGCAATCGCCTGGGCAGACTGCACCCCATCGGGCACTACCGTCCAGGGGTCAAATTCAAACCACGTTCGGTTGTTCTGAAAAGCGGAAGTGCGCGTTTCCAGCAGGGGTACTACGAACTCCGCAATGAGCAGCGCAACCGCGCTGACGATCGCGGCGAAGGCAAACGCAATGCCAACCCAGCGGGGCCATTTCCCCCCTTCATCGACGCGCACATGCCCGCGCCGGGAGTAAGCCCGCGAACTTCGTTTCAGGCGCACTCCCCCATCCCCCCATCCTGATCGCGCCCCGGCGAAACATCATCCGACGATGGATCGTCGAAGGAAAAGCGCGGCACGTCGATCGCGACGTTCAGCGCCGCCAACGCCTTGGCCTGAACGGCCCACATCGCCTCTTGGCCGTCTGCGGTGTCGTGGTCATAACCCAACAGATGCAGGGTGCCGTGCACAACGGCCAACAACACCTCGTCTTCGACGGTGTGCTGCTCATCCCGTGCCTGGCGCTCAATGGTCGGAAGCGACAGAATCAGATCACCAAGATACACCGGCTCGCCTTCCGGCGCGTCGCTTCGATCCGCCGCAAACGACAAGACGTCCGTTGGCCGGTCGATGCCGCGATAGCGCAGATTTAGCTCGCGCACCGTCTCGTCATCGCTCAGCACCACGCTCAGCTCCGCCCCCGGAGCCGCCCCCTCATGCGCGAGCACCCAACACGCCGCCTCTTCAATCCGCTGCGGGCGAATAGCCGGATCGCTCTCATACTGGATCACAAGGTTCACCTGATAAGGTGGTTCACTCATTCTGGCTGTCCACTTTTGTCCTGGAATCAGACGCCTGATCGTCCGGAGTCTTCTCGGTCTTGCGCCGCAGCGAGCGGAATTTGCCCGTCACGGTTTCGGCCACCGCGCCGAACACCGGCGGCTGCGCCAGATCCTCTTCCCCGAAGTCGACCGGGAGCGGCACACGCTCGGCACGTTCACCGGACTCAATCGGCTGCCCGGAGTCCAGCTCTCCCGCGATCCCGGCACGAAGCGGTTCTGCCGCCGCCCCAGGTGTCCCCGGGTAAGTAATGCGCGGATGGAACACCCCTTGCAGCGCCGCTAGGAACGTGTCGCGCAGCACCCGCAGATCCGACAGCGTCAGACCGCTTTCATCAAGCTGGTGCTCGCGCAAACGCGCGTCGAAAATAAAGTCGACCGTCTCTTGAACGTCGTTGCGGTTCTGCGGGCGCCGCGCGCGGACGCTGCTCTCGCAGCCATCCGCCAGCATCAAGATCGCGGACTCGCGTGTCTGCGGGCGCGGTCCGGGGTATGAGAAATCCTTCGGGTCGACTTCTTTGCGCGTCGTCTCAGCCTGTTCGAGCGCCTTGCGATAGAAATACATCACCTGAGTTGTCCCGTGATGCTCCATCACGAAATCGCGAATGCGCGCCGGTAGATGATAACGTCTCGCCAGGCGATCGCCTTCCGTCACATGCCCGATGATGATGCGGGCGCTCTGATACGGGTCGTTCAGGGCGTCATGTGGATTGACGCCATCAACCTGGTTTTCAACGAAGAAATGGGGATTAAGGATTTTGCCGACATCGTGATACATCGCCGCCACCCGCACCAGAGCGGCGTTGGCGTCGATCTGCTGCGCGCCCAGTTCGGCCAGGTTGGCAACCTGCAGGCTGTGCTGGTAAGTGCCAGGCGCCTCGCGCAAGAGGCGCTGCAGCAACGGGTGATTGGGCTGCATCAGCTCGGCCAGCTTCAGGCTGGTGGGTATATTCAACAGGTTACTGATAATGTACAGCCCGACGAGGGCGAAAGCTGCGGATAGCAGGCCGTTGACCAGCGCTCCTCCGATCTGTGCCGCAAGCGCGATCACATCCGGATCGGAATCGCGCGCCAGATCGAACACCACCGCAACCGCCGCGCTCGCCATGCCCACCACACCACCTGCCACGAAATACGCATTCAGCCGCTCGGTCTGGCCCAGCGCCAGCACACCTAGCACCCCGCCAAACCCGGTCAGCACTGCGTATTCGAGCGAATGCCCGGACATATAGCCGACCAGCGTCGCCAGCGCCGCCATGCCCATGATCGCAAGCTGCGGGCCGACCAGCGTCGATATTAAGAAGCCAAGCGCCGCCGCCGGAAAATAGTACGGGCGGATGGTATCGCCCGAATACACCGCGCGCGCCCCTCCCAGGAAGATCAGGAACAGCACGCCCAGGGTGATCATAAAGGTCGCGTCCGCATACACGGGGGAGTAGAAACGTTTGATGTACACGCCCAGAAAGGCCGAAGTCAACCCCATTGCCAGCAGTGCGGACGTCACCTGCGACAGGCGACGGTCTTCGATCTCCAGCAGCCCGAACTGCTCCAACGCCTCGATATGTGCCGGCGTGGCGATCTCTCCCTCGCGGATAATGATCTGTCCGCGGGCAAAAGTCCGCACCTCGGTGGGGACGTCCTGCGCCGCAGCCGCCTGTGCCTGCCTGGTCAGTTCCTCGTTGTAATACGAGTTAACCCGTATCAGCCCGCCCACGATGGCCTGAATGATGCGCGCCTCTGTATCGCTGAACGATGCGCTGATCAGGTTGGGTAGATTATCGCGGCGGGCCTGGATGTTGTCCTCGCGCACCTCGCCGCTCATCACACGCTCGAGCAAACGGATGCTCTGTGCGGCGATCGCTTCCCACGCCGAATCGTCTTCGATCTGCAAGATCGCGTCGATGATGGCCGGATCGAGCGGCAGCGCGGCAATCGCCTGAAGATCTTCGCGTTTTTGTTCGAGGGTCGCGAAGTCGTCATAGCGCACGTTTTCGATGTAATCTAGGATCTCGCGCGCCAGTTGAAGCTGCTCGCGCGTCACATTGAGGTCGGGCGGGTCATAAATGGGGCGAACTGCGGCTATCGCTGCTTCGCGCCGCGCCTGTGTCAGCACTTCCGAATCGTATTTCAGGCTGCGGGGCGCCAGAATATCGCGTGGAGCGACGTCGCCCACCTCAAGCGCGACTTTGGCCTCGTTCGGCGTTAGCGCGTCGTAGGCGATGATCAGCGCGCCGATCCCGACAAAGCCGGCCAGCAGGATCACGTTCAGGCCGGCGCGCAGCGCGCCGCGCCGCTGGGTCGGACGGGTTCGCCTAGTCGCTTCATTCGACGCCATACTGGCCTCTTCCGACAGCCAAAGCGGGCACTCACGCGCCCGCCCTCACTGCTCGCATCGCTGCCAACGTGTGCGGCCGGCGCCCGCTGCAGCGTGTCGCCTAACCGAGCCGCCGCCGCACGATCTCGTTGACAAGCTTTCCGTCCGCCTGCCCCCGCACCCTGGGCATCACCACGCGCATTACCTGCCCGATGTCCCGCGCGCTGGCCGCGCCGGTCTCGGCGATGGCCTCCTCAACGATTCGCTCGATCTCCGCTTCGTCGAGCTGGCGCGGCAGATAACTCTCGATCACCGCCAATTCGAACTGCTCCTGCTCGGCGAGGGCTTGGCGCCCGGCCCGCGTCATTTCGTCGATGGACTCGCGCCGCTTCTTCGCCTCAGCCACCAGCAGGTCGATCACATCCTCGTCGCTGAGAGTCACGCGGCGATCCACTTCCGCCTGTTTAAAGGCTGCCGTCAGAAGGCGCAACGCCTCGCGGCGGCGCGTGTCGCCGGCCTTCATCGCGGCCTTCAGGTCGTCCTGGATTCGCTCCTTGATCGTCATCGCTTCCTCTCAGTCTCAGCGGAGTTCGGCGGCCCTGCCCAGATGCATTATAGCGGGCGCCCCCATCCGTGCCAACCTGGCCCCGGCTAGCCCGGCGGCCAGCGCATGCGCCGCCCGCCAAGCAGGTGCAGGTGCAGGTGAAAAACGGACTGGCCGCCCAGCGTTCCCTGATTGAGCACCAGGCGATACCCGTCGGTGGCGATGCCCAGGTCCTGCGCGACCTGCCCCGCGACAACCAGCATGTGTCCGGCGAGTGCCTCGTGCGGCGCCGCGATCGCCAGCGGGCCGGGGATATGCTCGCGCGGGATCACCAGAACGTGCACCGGCGCTTGCGGATTGATGTCGTGGAACGCGACGACCTGCTCGTCTTCGTACACAATCGCCGCCTGCCGGCGCCCGGCGGCGATGTCGCAGAACACGCAGTTCATCGCGCGTCCCCCTGAGCAGCGCGATCCGCGCTGCATGGCACGCCCTTGAGCGTCAGGCCATCGCTCGCCACCACGCACACCGGTGTAATGCGATTGGTGAGCACATCAGGGCTGATCAGTTCCACACGCACGTAATGGTCGGTCAGGCCGCTGTTGACGAAACCGTCTGGCGTGGCTCCCGTCACGTTTTCCCACAAGACGCTAACCTCACGCCCGACAAATCGTCCGGCAAACCGGCGCCCGCCCTCGTCCGACAGTGCCAGCAAGCGCGTGCTGCGCGCCTTCTTGACATCCTCACTTACATGGCCGGGCATTCGTGCGGCGGCGGTCCCTGGCCGCCTGGAGTAGCGGAAAACGTGGAGCTTCATGAACTCCATCTCGCGGATGAACGCCAGGCTCGTCTCAAACTCCGCGTCCGTCTCGCCTGGAAAGCCGACAATTACATCGGTGCTCACCGCCAGATCGGGGATCTGCTGACGGGCTGCTTCGATCAGCGCGCGGAACGACGCCTGGTTGGTGCGGCGCGCCATCCGTTTCAGCGTCGCGTCGCAGCCACTCTGCAATGGCAGATGCAGGTGCCGGCACAAACGAGAGTCTTCCCACAACCGGAAGAAATCCGGCGACAGATCCCATGGCTCAAGCGACGAGAGCCGCAGCCGGGGCAGATCGGTATACGCGAG
>DYEN01000580.1 GCA_020725705.1 Anaerolinea sp. | reverse complement strand
TCATGGTGCACGACCCCAGCGGGTAGAAGCCGGTATCGATCGCGTGGTTGAGCTGGCTGAGCCGCACGAAATGGCGCACGACGTCCAGCTCGCTGACTTCCGGTAGATCCAGCTCGGCGCGCAGCAGATCGGCGGGCAGTTCGGCTTCCGGCACGTCCGTCTTGGGCAGCGACACGCCCACACGGCCGGGCGCACCCAACTCGTAGATCAAGGGTTCAAGAGGCTCGGGAGCGCCGTTTGCCGGGCCGGTCTTCAGTTCGGTCACTTTCTCGGTTTCCATCTTCGCCATCCAGTCCCCTGCTTAATGGGTGTGCTCGTGCCCGGCGTGGGCCTCGTGGTCGCGCAGCGCCTCGACCAGCGTGTCGATCTCGTCCTTGGTGTTCGTCTCGGTGACGGCCACCAGCATCTGGTTGGCGCGGTTGGGGTAATCCTGGCTGAGATCGTAGCCGCCGACGATGCCCCAATGCTCCAGCAGGTAGTCGTTCAGTTCGGCCACCGGGCGCGGGCAGGTGACCACAAATTCCTTGAAGAACGGCTTGGTCATATCTACGCTGTAGCCGTCGAGCGCGTCGATCTGGGCCGCGGCGTAATGCGCCTTGTGATAGCATAGCTCCGCCACGCGGCGCAGGCCGTGCTTACCCATCAGGCTCAGGTAGATGCAGGCCGCCAGCGCCATCAGGCCCTGGTTGGTGCAGATGTTGCTGGTGGCTTTTTCGCGGCGGATGTCCTGCTCACGCGGGCGCAGCGTCATGACGAAGGCGCGCCGCCCGTGCTTGTCGAGCGTCTCGCCAACGATGCGCCCTGCGATCTGGCGAACGTACTTCTTGCGCGTGGCGAAGAAGCCCAGGTACGGCCCGCCGAAGCTCAGCGGGATGCCCAGCGGCTGCCCCTCGCCCACCACGATATCCGCGCCCAGCTCGCCGGGCGACTTGAACAGCCCGAGCGCGATCGGGTCGACCACCATGCACAGCAGCGCGCCCGCCTCGTGAACCGCCGTCGCCAGGCCGGAGAGATCATCGATCTGACCGAAGAAGTTGGGATAGCTGACCACCAGCATCGCCGTGTCGTCGTCGAGCATATCGATCAGATCGGGGATGGTAGCGCTGCCCTTGTCGCCGACGAATTTCAACTCATTGCCCTGGTGGTACGTGCGTGCCACAGCGCGGTACTGGGGGTGGATCCCTGGGCTGAGGATGATTTTGGTGCGCTTGCCTCGGTGCACGGCGCGGGCCAGGGTGGCCGCTTCGGCCAGGGACGTCGCCCCGTCGTAGTGGCTGGCGTTGGCGACTTCCATCCCCGTCAACGCGCACATCATGCTCTGGTACTCGAAGATCGCTTGCAGCGTGCCCTGGCTCAGTTCCGGCTGGTAGGGTGTGTAGGCGGTGTAGAACTCGCCGCGCAGCAGCATGTGGTTGATCACGCTGGGCACGAAGTGGTTGTAGGCACCTGCGCCCAGGAAGATGGCGTAGTCTCCGGCGTGGACGTTGGCCGACGCCAGCCCGCGCAACTCGGCGGCGACTTCCATCTCGCTCAGACCGTCGGGCAGGTTCAGCTTGGGGAAGCGCAGCGTTTCGGGCACGCGGTCAAACAACTCGTCCAGCGAGCCAACGCCGATCGCTTCGAGCATCGCGGCCCGGTCTGCATCGGTATGGGGAATGTAACTCATCTGGGGGTGACTCCTCAGTCAATACACCATCAGGAACGCCAGCCGAACACTCGCGCGCCCACCGGGGATACGATACACCGTCGCGCCGGGGTTGCGGGCGGGGCCATCCCGCCCGCGCGCCCCGTTTCGGCCTGGCAGGCATCTCGGCCGGGCAGTTACTCGCGAGCAGCGCAGTGCTTGGCGTAAGCCGCCGCGTCCAACAGATCGTTTAGCTCGGCCTTGTTGCTCAGCTTGATCTCCACAAACCAGCCTTCGCCATACGGATCACTGTTGATCGTTTCGGGTGCGTCGTCCAGCTTGTTGTTGACGGCAATCACCTCGCCGCTGGCCGGCGCGTAGACATCCGAGGCCGCCTTCACGCTTTCAACCGAGGCGAACGCCTCGCCTTTCGTCAGCTTCTCGCCCACGTCCGGCAGCTCGACAAAAACCAGGTCGGAGAGGTGATCCTGCGCGTAATCGGTCAGGCCGATCTTGGCGGTGTCGCCCTCAACGCGAATCCACTCGTCGTTCTCGGTGTATTTCAGGTCCTCGGGGGTCTTCCAATCTGCCATGTCGGAAAGTCCTTTCTGAGATTGCCCTATATAAAATCAGGTTAGATGCGCCCCCAAGAGCGGGGCTGCGCGCGTGCCGGCGTTGAGAGCCGGTCACCCGCCGGTTTCGAAAAACACAAAGGCAAACAGATCCGCCTGACTGTTTGCCTCTGTCATCTGGCCTGAGAGATTCACCCGCCTGGCGGGCTTGCCCCGTCGGCGCGCCCCTGCCCGGCGGGGCGCTTTCCAGAGGGAACACGGAACTGCGAGTACGGAAACCTGAGAGTTTCGCCAGGGCCACCAGTCACCAGCCGGCCCTGCTTGCCCCTTCGGTGGCCGCGCGCGGCGCGGCGCTCTCCCCACAGCCGGTTTATGCTACGCTTCTCGTGAGCGCTACTCGGCGTGCTCCACCTCCAGCCACTCGTACAGTCGGGCGCGCGCGGACGGTGTCAGGACCATGTTGATCGCAATGTGACCGGTCGCGTCCGCGATGATAGCCGTCCGGACCAGCAGTTCTCCCGCCGTGGACAGCCCCAGCTCCAGGTGGGCCTGGCCGGTGCCAACCATGCGCATGACGGTCAGGCGCTCGGTGGGCCGAAGCTGAGCCAGACTGGTTTCAACGTCGCGCTGGCGCAGGCGCAGTGCGATCTCAAGCGGGCCGTGGCTGGCCGAGACACTCAGATATGGCCCCTCGCGGCCAAACCACAAGATCGGCTCGCAAGGGTCTTGATCGCCGCAGGAAACCAGCAGGGTATCGTTTGTTTCATCGTAGCTGACTGAATCAAGCGTTTGAAAGTGACGCATCGCGTGCTTGCTCCCCAATGGATCCGGTCTCGGCGCAGCGCGTCGCCCCCGTTTGGCGAGACAACTGCACGCGCCATTATAACACCATTGAATCTGCTCAGAAAAGTGATAGCCGGCACGATTCACCCGGTCAACGGCTCAGTGACTCTCCGTACCGGCACGCAGAGCGCAATTCGCGTAATTCGTGTGCCTTGATATAATGGGGACCTTGTATGCGACCCTACGAAGCCGCACGGGGCCTCACAGCAAGCACGGCCTCTTCAACACAAAACGGTATGTTTGAGTTTGCACTCGAAGCTCAGCACGGCGCCGCGCGAGCCGGCGTCCTTCAGACGCCGCACGGATCCATCCCCACGCCGGTGTTCGCCCCGGTCGGCACGCAGGCGACCGTCAAAGCCGTCCAGCCTCGCGAGCTGCGCGAGATGGGCGCGACGCTGATTCTCGCCAACACCTATCACCTGTACCTGCGGCCGGGCGACGCGCTGATCGCGGACTTCGGCGGGCTGCATGCGTTCATGGGCTGGGATGGCCCTCTGCTCACCGACTCCGGCGGGTTCCAGGTCTTCAGCCTGGGCGAGATCCGGCAGATCGACAGCGACGGCGTCACGTTTCGCAGCCATCACGACGGCTCGAAGCACCGCTTTACACCCGAAAAATCCATCCAGATCCAGCACAACCTGGGTGCGGATATCATCATGGCTTTCGACGAGTGCCCCGTCCCAAACGAGCGCGCCGCCGTCGAAGCCGCGCTGGACCGCACGCACCGCTGGCTGCGCCGCAGTCTGGACGAACACCTGCGCAGCGGCGATCCCGCCCGCCAGGCCCTGTTCGGCATTGTCCAGGGGGGGATCTTCGCCGACCTGCGCGAGCAGTCCGTCCGGGAAGTGACCGACCTGGACCTGCCCGGCTATGCCATCGGCGGGCTGGCGGTGGGCGAGACCAAAGCCCAGATGTATACCACCCTCGAGCTGACAACGGCCTTGCTGCCGGTGGACCGTCCGCGCTACCTGATGGGTGTCGGCAGCCCGGAAGATCTGGTGCACGGGGTGGCGCGCGGTGTCGATATCTTCGATTGCGTCTTGCCGACGCGCATCGCGCGCAACGGCGCCGCCTTCACCCGGACGGGCCGGATCAACATGCGCAACCTGCGCTATGCCACCGACCACGATCCGATTGAGCCGGGCTGCACCTGCTACGCCTGCCGGACGTTCTCGCGCGGGTATGTGCGCCACCTGGTCAAAGCAGGCGAGATCCTGGGGCACCAGCTCCTCAGCCTTCACAACTTGCACTTTCTGCTGACGCTGATGCGTGAGCTGCGCGCCGCCATTATGGACGGCACTTTTGACGACTACGCGGCTGCCTTCCTGGCGACCTATGAACCGGTCACCGGGACGCAGGAAGGCGTGAACGTCCCGCCGTTGGGCTGAGCCAGCGCCAACGCGGTACGGGCCGCCTGACCCGGGGGGCGGTCTGCGGGCCGGGCCTGTGACGAGCCGGCGCGCAAGCGTGCCATGAAGCTCGCCGCGGGTTGGCATCGCGCTAAGCGTACCCTAAACTAGAACAAGCATAGCTGCGTCGCCGCAACGGTGAAAGGATTCTGCGTGGATCTTCTTCGAGCAATTGTGCTTGGTATCGTGCAAGGGGCAACTGAATTCCTGCCTGTTTCCAGCTCCGGTCACCTGGTGCTGATCCCGTTTTGGCTTGGTTGGGAAGAACCGCCGCTCACCTTCGATGTGGTGGTTCACCTCGGCACACTGGTGGCCGTGCTGGCGTATTTCTGGCGCGACTGGCTGACTCTGCTGCGTGCCGGCTGGACGGCGCTTCAGACGCGCTCAACCCAGAACACACCTGGTCAAGAACTGGATGCTCATCTGCTGCTGTTGCTCATCGTGGGCACCATACCCGTTGTCGTGGCGGGGTTGTTCGTCAAGAGGCTGTTCGAATCCGTTTCCAACGAGCCGGCGATCGTGGCTTCCTTTCTGTACGTCACGGCAGGGCTGCTCGTGCTCAGCGAGCGGCGCGGCACGTTGAACCGGTCTCTGGACGGCATGACCCTGCGCGATGCGCTCACGATCGGAGTGGCACAGGCGTTTGCAGTCCTTCCGGGCATCTCGCGCTCCGGCAGCACCATCGCCGCCGGGATCTTGCGCGGGTTGCCTCGCGCGGCGGCGGCGCGCTTCAGCTTTCTGCTGGGCACGCCGGTGATCCTGGGCGCGGGGGGGAAACAGGCACTCGACCTGCTGCTGGGTCATGAAACGCTCGCGGACGGCATGGTGCTGCCGCTGGTCGTGGGCTTCGTGTCGGCGGCCAGCGTGGGCTATTTGTGCATCTGGTTCCTGATGCGCCTGCTGCAAAACAGGCGGTTGTATGGGTTCGCGATCTACTGCGCTGTATTCGGCACGCTGAGTCTGCTGGTGGCCCTCTTGTCTTGAGAGGGGAGGCATGAAGCGGGCCAAACGCACGATCGTGGTCTTAAGCTTGGCGCTGGCGGGCTGCCAGGGAACGATCGCTCCCCCGGCAGCGACTCCGCAGGTCTTCAGCTTGCAGCTTCTGACTACGCCTGAGATGGTGGCGCTGGTTCAAGAGCTGGCCGCAGAATTCACACCGGACAGCGGCGTGATCAGCTTGCGAAGCGTGACCACGCGCTGGGACAGCGCGATCCAGCAGGTGCAGATGGGCCAAGCCCCCTACGCGCTGGTGTCGTTCGTGCCGGCCAGCGCCGCTATGTGGGCCGCGCCGATCGGATACGACGGACTGGCGATCGTCGTGCACGCGGGCAACCCCGTGGCCGCGCTCATGATCGAGCAGGTCCGGCAGATCTTCCAGGGCCGTATCACCTCGTGGGACCAGATCGGCGGCCCGCCGCTGCCCATCACAGTCGTCGTGCAGGCGCCAGACGCGGAGTTCAGCCAGGTCTTTCAGGCCCAGGTGATGGACGGCCAGCGCATCACCCCGTCCGCCCGCCTGGCGCTGAGCAGCGCCCGCATGATCGAACTCGTCGCCCAGACGCCAGGAGCGATCGGCTATGTCAGCCTGTCCGCCCTCGACGACAGGGTGCGCGCCGTCCCGCTCGACCAGGGCAGCGCCCCGATCGCGCCGACCCGCTCCACCGTCAGCAGCGGCGCCTATCCGCTGCGCACGCCGATCGTCGTGGTTGGGCTGGCGGCGCCGGACGAGCACAGCATCTACCACGAGTGGTTCGCCTGGATGCAGAGCGCTGCAGGTCAGGCGATCGTTGGCCGCCGCTATGGCACGCTCCTGCCCTAGCACTCATCAGTCTTACCTTCCCCGCAAACCCTTTTCGAACCATCCGCTGCCGGGTGCAGCCTACCCCCATGCATTCATGGTTTATTTGGCGTATAATGCTCGTTAGGAAATGCATTGAGTTGTAATGCAACCTTCTACGCCCTCGCATCAGAATAGTTGCCCTCGGAGAGAACCATGAGAAGACGCGCATTGGTCTGGCTATTAGTCTGTTCGCTGATCATGTTGGGCGGGGCGAACCTCGCCGCCGCACAAGGAACTCGTCTCACAGCGGTCACTCTGACCGCCACGCCCCTGTACGACGCGCCGGATGACTCCGGTGAGCCGCTGCTGGAGATCGCTGCCAACTCGCTGCTCACCGTGCTGCGCACGGATGAATCCGGTGCTTGGCTGTTGGTCGATGACGGACGTACCCAGGGCTATGTGGCAGCGGAGCAGGTCGTGGTGCTGACGCCGGCTCCGCTCGCGCCGCTGGCGGCCATCACGTCTACGCAAGCCGGAGCGCCGATCTTCGCCAGGCCGAGCATGGCGGCGGAGCTAATCGGGGCGGCGGAGTATGGGGATATGGCGCGGATCCTCGGCCAGAGCGAAGAGTGGGCCTACATCGTCACGGCAGACGGCCACACGGGCTGGTCAATTACGTCCGCCTGGGACGCCATCGATGATCTGCAGCCGGCCCTGGTGCATCTGGGCGCCACCGACGCCGTGGGTGTCTTTGCCGAGCCGAATATCACCGCCGAACTGGTCGGAACGCTTGGCGAAGGCGATCTGGTGTACCTCACCGGCACGCAGGAAAGCGTCTTCGCCGAGGTGATGACCGCCGACGGAACGACCGGCTGGGTGGATCCCGCCTACCTGCAACCCGTGCCCAACACCTATGTCGACGCGGCAGCCGGCACGCAGTCTAAGCCGGCCCTTTACGCCGCGCCGGATTTCAGCGCCGAAATCGTCGCCATGCTCGAACCGGGCACGACGCTGACCTATCTGGGCAGCCCGGACGAGTTCTGGATCGAAGTCTATTCGCCCGCGTACGGGCGAGTCTACGGCCTCGCGTCCAGCTTCGGCCCGGTCTACACCACGGCGACGGTGCGGGTCGCCGGGGCAAACGTGCGCCAGGGGCCGGATGCCGACCTGTACAACGCTATCGCGCAGTTGAGCGCGGGGACTGAGGTGGTCGTCGTGGGTCGCAATGAAGCTGGCGACTGGGTCAAAGTCGTGCTACCCTTGGATGAGATCGACTACCCCTATCGCGGGGTTGAGGGCTGGATGGCCGCGTTCCTGTTTACCGACGCGTCAGGCGCATCCGACCTGAATCTGGACGTGCTGTCGGTCGTCGAGTAAGCGCCCGGCGCGTATCAGCCGCTGCGCCCGGATCTGCTCGCTGGCAGTCCGGGCGCATGTGTACTATTAAAGGACATGAACCGCTTCCGCTTTCGTTCCTGGCTGGTCCTTGGTCTGGCGCTGGCCGCGGTGGCCCATGCGGCACGCCCGCCGGCCCGCGCGCAGAGTCCGGACGCATTCCCCCGCACCCTCACCGACGGCATCGGGCGCCGCCTCACGGTTCCGGCCCGCCCGCTTGTAGTTGCCATGGTCGGCGACAGCCCCGAACTGCGCGCGGTCGTGGAACCGCCCCTGCTGCGTCACGCCGAGCCGCTATCCGCGCCGGACACGCTGGACTGGTCGGGTGTGGGCCTGCTGGTGATCAGCGATCTGTACGCGGCGGTCAACCCGGCCTGGCTCGACGCTGCCGAGGCGCAGGCGGTTCCGGTTTTCCAGATCGGCGCCATCAGCAGCCTGGACGACTGGCGCGCGGCCATCGCGGCACTGGGGTACGCGACCGGGCGCGATGGCCGCGCCGCCGAGCTACTGGAACGCCTGGAAAGGCGGCTGGAGCATATAGCGGCCAAGTTCGAGGACCGGCCCGAGCGGCGGGTGATCGTGCTGTCGCCGGAAGGCTACACGTTCGGCAAAGAGACGCTCATCACGGATCTGCTGGCCGCGGTGCGCGCGCGCAATGTCGCTGCCGACGCCGGGTTCGACGACTATCGACAGATCGACGATGACATGCTCGCTCACCTGGCTCCGGATGTGATCCTGCTCTCGCCGGCGTGGTCAGCCGCTCAGATCGCCCGGCTGCGGGACAACCCGGTGCTGGCCGGCCTGCCGGCGATCCGCCGCGGCCAGGTGTTCCGGCTGGAGTTTTCGCCCACTCTGCCCGACGATCCGGCGGCAGCCGTCTTCCTGCTGGCTTTCATCCTGCACAGCGCACCGCAAATGTTCTGACACCCGCCGACCGTCTGCTGCCCGCCGGGCAGCCCGCCCTGCAAATACGCTATAATCACCGTAACGTTCAGGCAGGCGTGGGCGCGCCCACGAAAGGACCTATCATGCGGCGGCTTGGGACTATCTCGGTCATTTTGCTCCTTGCGCTGATTACCGCGCCGTTCGGCGCTGTCCGGGCGCAGGATGGTTTGAGCGCAAGCGAGCAGGCGGCGCTGGACAGCGCGCGGCGTGCGATCGACCATTTCTTCACATTGGATACCTACACCGTCGAGCACACCCAGGCGCTGACACAGCAGATCGGGATCAGTCTCGGCGGGCAATCGCTCCAGATGGACCAGCAGATCGACCAGCACGGAACCACCGTCACCGAGCGGCAGCCCGATAACCGCTACGACAACCTCACCAGCACCCTGGATCAGACACTGACTCAGACGCTCAGCACGGCGGGCCAGACGATTCAGTCGCTCACGATCGAGCAGACCTTCGAGATGATCGTGCTGGACGACCGGGCGTATCTGCGGGTGCAGGTCAACGACCCGGCGCTGGCCGGCTTCTTCCCCAAGGGCTGGCAGGATGTTACCTCGGGAGCAGCCGCCTTCCCCGGCATGGAGATGTACAACATCGATCAACTCCTCAACCTAGGCAGCACGGCGTTTTCTGCCGAGATGTTCGAGAGCCTGCTGAGCGCTACCGTCGCGGTCGAGACACTTGAGCCGGAAACGCTTGACGGCACCGCCATCGCGCGTTACCGGCTGACCCTTGACCCGGCGCAAGCCTTTTCGGGCGCCAACGCGCAAATGTTGCGCACGATGTTCAACGAAGCGGCCACGCCGTTCGACGTGGACGCACTGATCGAGTTGATCTTCACCGACGACGACACGACCTACGTGCTCACGCTCTGGGTTGACGACGAGGCCGGCGTGCTCCACGGGTACGAAGTCGCCCTGGAGATGGACATCACCATCCCCAGCAGCATGATCACCGATCCGACCCTGTCCGGCGCGGAAATGTCGCTGGCACAGGACAGCGTCGCGACGCTGTCTCTGGTGGACCTGAACGAGCCGGTCGAGATCGCTGTGCCACCCCTAGGCGAATAAGAGAGCAAGCTGTATGGAGCGCCATCTGTATCGTATCACGCTGATTCTGACCCTGGTGCTGATCGTTCTGAGCGGTGGGGGGCCGTCCCAGGCGCAGGACGAGGCGCGCGAGCGGATTCTCGAAGCCTATCGCGCCTACGAAACGTGGCGGTCGTACCAGGTTCAAGTCGATGAAACGTCCGACTACGCCATGACCGCTCAGGGTCAACAGGCGGCGCTGTGGCAGAAGCGCGAGCGGGACCTGTCGATGGCGGGCGGGTACGACGTCGCCAACCGGGAGAACGCGCTCATCGTGCTGGAGATCAGCAGCCGCGTCACCGGCTCGACCGATCAGGACGGCCAGCGCGAGCCGGAAGCCTGGGAGCTTGAGCTGAACATTGCCCGCACCCCGGACGGGTTGTTCTGGCGGGGCATGCTGGACGCCGACCCGCCCGGCACGTTTGCCCTGCCCGAAGCCTGGGCGCGCTTCACCGGCAGCGAGGCCGGCGAGGTCCCGGCCCTCAGCGATCTGCTGCTGAGCCGCTATCTGCTGGAAGAGGGCGCCGATCCGTTCGTCGTGGACGCGGAAGCCTGGCTGGATGCCGCCGACTCGATTGAGGGGCCACGCCCCTTCAACCTGGACCGCGCCACAGCCAGCGAGTTGTATGTCATGACGGTGAACCCGGCTGAGGCGCCGGGCGTATTCGAGGGCCGCTTTCTGGCGCTGACCGAGGGGCAGGACGCGCTCGTCACGCGCGGCGATCTGCTCGACCGTCTGGCCGAGACGGGCAGTGTCACCTGGGGCGTCGCGCTCCATCCGGACACCGGCGCCTTGCTGGCGCAGTTTCTGCAAATCGACCTGTCCGCAGAGATGCGCGGCAGCCTGCTGCAATCGCCCTATACCTCGCTGTCGCTCGCTTTCCGCAGCGATCAGAGCGTCGTGTTCAGCGCGGTTAACGAGCCGCTCACGCTGCCGGACGACTTGCCGCCATCCTGACGCGCTCGCCCCGCTGCCGGCCCCGGTTTTGCGCCCCTGCCTGCGTGCGGGGGCGTGTTGTGCGCAGCTACGGCTCGATCACGGGCACGTCGTCACACGCGCCCGCCACCTCGACGGTTGTGATTGTGCCCGAAAACCAGCCAAGCTGGCCGTCCAGCCGCGCCTGCCACCAGCCTCCATCAGCGGTGCGGCCCAAAGCCGGCAGGCTGAGACCGGGCGTGGTGGTGTCGATGGCCGGCCAATCCGTTCCCGGACCCAGGCGCATATTGACTTCTGCCGTGAAACGCAGCCAGCAGGCGGACGGCGTCGCGCTGGGGGCCGGTGTGGGCGCGCCGGCTTCCTGAGCCGTATCCGCCAGGACGCACGCGTTATAGCGCGCGCCGATCTCAACGCGGAAATCGACCGTACGGTTGGGATCGGGCTGGTGGATGACCTGTGTCTCATCCATGCGCAGCAAGTGCAGCAGTTCCGGCAGCGCGCTGCCCTTGCTCAGGCCGGTATAGTCATAAATAACGCTGCCCTCGCGACGGACGGTGGGGCCATCGTCCACCACGCGCGCTGCGTACCCGGCCCACGCCAGGCGATCCGCGGCCACCTCGGCCAGCCCGGCATAGAGATAGGACGCATCCACGATCTCCACGCTAACCGCGGCCCGGCGCAGGCGGTTGTCGGTGGGCGGCGTGAGAAATTCGCGCAGCAAAGGCAATAGCGCGGCGCGCACCGGAAGCTGGACCGCGCGCCCGTCGTCCGGCGTCAGAAAGCCCTGGTATTCGACGCCGGGCGAGCCGGTGTAGCGGGCGATCTGGGACGGCTCCAGCGCAATCGCCAGCGGCACATAGCCGAGTAGATCGCTCAGGGTTATATCCGTCTCGACCAGTGCCAACAGTTCCGGCCCCAGTTCGGTGACCTGTTCCAACAGCCCGCGCTCGCGCGCCTGCTGCCAGATGGCACGCAGCACATCCATCTGGCGCCGCCCACGATCGAAGTCGCTGGTCGACTGGCGACTGCGGACGTACCAGAGCGCCATCTCAGGCGAGAGCGTTCGCCGTCCGATCGGCAGGGTGTACAGCTCCCAGCTTTCTTCCAGCGCCGGGTCGAGCGACGGATCGATCAGCCGCCAGTCCTGCAACGCGCAGTCGACGCTGATCGTCAGCCCACCCAGCCTGGCGATAATCGTCTGGAAATCGGAAAAGTTGACGAGCGCGTAATGGTCGATCTGCAAACCGAAATTGTACAGAAAGGTCTCTTGCAGCAGCCTGAACGCAGCTTCCGGCCCGCCATCTCGCGCGCCGTACTGGTAGACCAGGTTGACGCGATCCATGGTGTGGCCGGGGATGTAGATGAACAGATCGCGCGGGACATGCCACATCGCGGCGCTGCGGGCGCGGCGGTTGATCGAGACTACGATCACCACATCCGTTCGCGCGTGCTCGCTGGTCATGGTCGTATCGGCGCCGAGCAGCAAGATGTTGTCGACCGCCGGGTCCGTGTCGAGCGGCGTGACCGGCGGCGGGATGGGGATGACCGGCGTAGGCGTCGGAGTCGGCGGCGCTTGCGTGGGCCGCGGTGACGGAGTGGGTGGCGGAGTTGGCGGCGTCTGAGCCAGACCGATCGCGACGGGCGGGCCAAGCGCCGCCGCGACAACCAGCAGCGCCAGCATGCCACACCACCACGCGCGACGATCAGGACGGCAGGTCATCCGGGCTTCCCTTCACGGCGGCAGGTCACGGCTAGGCTAGCGGCTCCCAACCGAGCAGCAAAAACGCCAGCGCCCACAACACCGGACCGGCCAGCAGCCACACCCAGCGTACTACCCCGGCAAAGGACACCAGCCGCCAGTCCGGCGACCGCCCCGGCAGGCCAAACACCAGCCGGTGCCAGGCCAGCACCACAAAGATGTTCGACGCGGCGTAACGTTCCAGCGCGTGCGACTGGCCGGTGGCGAACATCGCCACCAGCAGCGTCAGAATGCCCACGCGCCAGTGGAACGGCACGGGGATCCGCTCGCCGCCCGGCCAGTGCGGCAACAGCCGGCTGAACCCCAGCGCCAGCAGAAACACCATCGCCGCCAGTTCGACCATCCGCTGCAACTCGTTCATATTCAGTAGATCGCGCCAGGCGAACACCAGCGCCGTGCGGAAGGTGTAGGCAAACGAGGCGGGACTCCATGCCAGGAACTCATCCCACCACAGCGTGCGCTGGATCATCAGCGGCCACAGCGGATAGTGCCCGCTGGTCTGGTAGAGCCAGGCGGCGGTTCCCAGCACGATCCCCAGCGCGGCCATCAGCGGCGCCCAGGCCGGGCTGGAGTCTTCCAGCACGATCCGGTACAGCGGGCGCGGGTCATCGGCGGGGCGCAGCCACACCCGTGCCGCCGTCAGCCCCAACGACCACACGCCCAACGCGGGGATCAGCGCCAGGCCGTTCGGCTTGAGCAGGCCCACCACGACGCCAAGCACCAGCGCGAGCACCGCCGCCGCGCGGGGGCGCCGCGCTCCGGCGCGCGCCGCCAGCACCAGCGCGCCGCTCGCCAGCAGAAAGAGCGAATCTGCCCCGCCGACATACAACCACGCGCCAAACGGCAGCGCGGCCAAGGCCAGCAGCGGCAAGGCGCGCCGCTCGCCGGTTAGCGCCTGGAAGACGGGCACCAGCAGCACAAACGCGATCGCGTTGACGATCTGCCCGCTGCACGGCCCGCCCCCCAGCGCGATCACACCCGACGCCAGCGCCGGAAACAGCGGCCACCAACTCCGGTCGTTGAGCTGGGTGTAGTGCGGGGGAAGCAGCGCCGGGTCGTAATCGCTGTAGCCGTTGAGCGCGATCCGCATGTAGTTGCGCGCGTCTCCGGCGTAGTAGCACGTGCCGGACAGCGCGGTATAGCGCGGATCGATCTGGCTCATCCGCCAGTCGAACGCGGCATTGATCGCCGCGCCGCCGCTCAGCAGCGCGAGCATCATCCCGGCCATCGCCAACAAAACAGCGCGCCAGGGATAGCCGCGCAGCAGTCGAATTCGCCCGGTAGCGTGCATCGCCGATGCTTGCGTGTACAATCTCATTATGGACTAGGCCGGCAGATATAACCCGCAGCCGTCATTCTGCCTGCCAGTGTAGTGTATCCTTGGGTCTGGCTGCAACTTGTGGGGAAACGCCGTGGGCATCCAGAACCTAGCCGGGCAGACAATCGGCCAGTACGAGCTGCAAGAATTGCTGGGTCTGGGCGGGATGGGCGCGGTCTATCGCGCTTTCCAGCCCAGCCTCAAACGGTCGGTGGCCATCAAGATCCTGACGCCCGCGCTGGCTCAGCAGCCCGGCTATCTGGAGCGGTTCAACCGCGAAGCCGAAACCGCCGCCGCGCTGGAACACAGCCATATCGTGCCGATCTACGATCACGGCACCGAGGACGGCACCAGCTACGTTGTGATGCGCTATCTGACCGGGGGCACGCTGGCCGACCGCATGCGCCAGCAGGGCAAGACCGGCGCGCCCCTGCCGTCGCTGGGCGAGGTGGCAGATCTGCTGGCGCAGCTTGCCAGCGCACTCGACTACGCGCACAGCCAGGGCGTTATCCACCGCGACATCAAGCCCAGCAACGTTATGTTCGATGATTTTGGCAGCGCCTACCTGGTGGACTTCGGCATCGCCAAGCTGGTCGAGGCCACCGAGTCGCTGACCGGGACGGGCGTCTCGATGGGCACACCCGCGTATATGGCGCCCGAACAGTGGAAGGGCGAGCCGGTTGGACCGGCGACCGATCAGTACGCGCTGGCGGTCATGACCTACGCGCTGTGCACGGGGCACCCCCCGTTCGAAGCGCCCACCCCCTACGCGCTGATGCACAAGCACCTCAACGAAGAGCCGATCCCGCCGCATTATCAGCGCCCGGATATGCCCCAGACGGCGGCGCTGGTGTTGGCACGCGCGCTGGCGAAAACCCCCGAAGAGCGGTATCCCACGGCAGGCGATTTTGCCGAAGCGTTCCGCGCCGCCATCGCCGGCGCGACCGGCGAGCAGACGGGTTTCTTTACCG
>DYEN01000049.1 GCA_020725705.1 Anaerolinea sp. | reverse complement strand
TGGGCAACAACGTCTACCCGTTTCGCGCGGGCGAGGTGATTCGCGCCTACGTGCTGCGCCGCAACGAAGGCGTTCAGATCGCGGCCAGTCTGGCGACGATTGTTGTGGAACGCGTCTTCGACGGCCTGGTGATGCTGCTGTTTGTGTTTGTTGCGCTGCCGTTCGCGGACTTCCACCAGGCCTGGCTGCGCGACGTCGTGCTTTATGCGACCCTCTTTTTCTGGGGTGCTTTTCTCGTCTTCCTGGCAATGGCGCTGCGCCCGGCCCGAATGCGGCAGATTTACGTGTGGGCTTTCGAGCGTTTTCTGCCCCGGCGGTTCGGTGCGGGGGGGATCCGGCTGGCCGATCACTTCATGCTCGGCCTGGAGAATCTGCGCAGCCCGCGCGATCTGCTGATGATTCTGGTGACCTCGGTTTTCATCTGGCTGACGGAAACTACCAAGTACTGGTTTGTGATGCACGCTTTCGATTTTGAGGTCAGCTTCTTCGCCCTGATGGTCATGACGGCAGTGGTCAACCTAGCGACCACGCTGCCTTCCTCACCCGGTTATGTGGGGACGTTCGACACGCCCGGTATCAAGACGCTGACCGCCTACGGCGTTCCGGAGTCAATCGCGGCGTCGTACACGCTGGTATTGCACGCGGCGCTGTGGTTGCCGATCACGCTGTTGGGGTTTGTGTACTTGTACCGTGAGGGGCTGAGCTGGCGCGACTTCCGCCGCGCCCAAGAGGTCACCGCTGTGTCGACTGGCGCGGATTCATCTGTGACAGAACAGGAGGTGATCGCTTGACCGGACGACGTGTGGCCGTGATCGGCGCTGGAGCCGCGGGACTGGCGGCTGCATACGACCTGACGCGGGCGGGGTATACGGTCGATATCTTTGAGGCCGGGGCCGAGGTCGGCGGGCTGGCGGCAGGGTTTCGCGACGAAGGATGGGAATGGACGCTGGAGAAATTCTATCATCACTGGTTCGCGAATGATGACGCGGTGTTCGGCCTGATCAAGGAACTGGGCGCCTGGGATAAAGTGCTATTGCCGCGCCCGATCACGTCCCTGTGGCTCAACGGGCGCATCTTCCAGATGGATCACCCGAATATCGTGGTCGCGAACTTGCGCCTGCCGATTTCGTGGCCGGCGAAGATCCGTTATGGGCTGGCGGGGTTGTACCTGAAGCTGACCCGACGCTGGCAGCCGATGGAACGTGTCACTGCGGACGCGTGGCTGCGGCGGTGGATGGGCGCCGAAGCGTATCAGACGCTCTGGCGCTCGCTGCTGATTGGCAAGTTCGGCACCTATTATGATAAAGTGAACATGGCGTGGTTTTGGGCACGGGTCTATAAGCGTACGCCGCGCCTGGGGACCTTTGAAGGCGGTTTTCAAGCCTTTCTAGACTTGCTGGCGGAGCGTGTTCGCCAGCAAGGGGGCGCGATCCATCTGAAGACTCCGGTGTCGGGCGTCCGGCCGCTGCGAGATGGCGGGTTTACCGTGGCGATCGGGGATGAGACGCGCACGTTCGACGCCGTCATCTGCACGTCCGCGCCGCAGATTCTGCGCCGGCTGGCACCCGATCTGCCGGAACCATACGCGGCCAAGCTGGATAGTCTGAAGCATATGGGTGCGGTGGTCGTGATCCTGGCGCTGAAGCACCGGCTTCTGACGGACGGTACCTACTGGCTGAGTCTGCCGGCGGATCAGCCCGACAAGACACGGGCCGAGTTCCCGTTTCTGGCGCTGGTGGAGCACACTAACTACATGGACCGGGCGCATTATGGCGGCGATCATCTGGTATATTGCGGCGATTATGCGTCGCCCGATCACGAGTACTTCGAACTCGGCGATGAGGAACTGGTCGCCCGCTTTACCGGTGTTCTCAAGACGTTCAACCCGGCCTTTTCACCGGAGTGGATCCGCAAGACGTGGGTGTTCCGCACGCGCTACGCGCAGCCTGTGCCGCTTGTGAACCAGTCGCAGGCACTGCCGGATGTGCGCACGCCGCTGCGCGGGCTGTACCTGGCGAGTATGAGCCAGGTTTACCCGTGGGATCGTGGTACGAATTACGCCGTCGAGATGGGGCGGCGTGTGGCCGCGTTGCTGCGCGAGGATCTTCCGCAGTAACGGCGGTCGTCCTGAAGCATTGCGAAACAAGTCACATCTGTCCTGTAAGCTGCATACGAGACAAGCAAGGGGTAGAAAGCGCACATGAAAAACATCACCGTCGTCGGGGTCGGGTATGTCGGTCTGGTCACCGCGGTCTGCTTTGCGGATCTGGGGAACCGCGTAGTGGCGCTCGACATCAACGAAGAGCGCATTGAGAATCTCAAAAAGGGGATCATGCCCATTTACGAGCCGGGCCTGGCCGAGGTGGCGGCGCGCAACGTCAAGGCTAAGCGCCTGTTCTTCACAACGTCGTACAAGGAAGCGCTGGCGGATGCCGAGTTCGTCTTCATCGCCGTCGGCACGCCGGAAGGTGTTGATGGCGAGGCCGATTTGCAGTACGTACGTATGGCAGCCGAATCCATCGCCCAGAACATGGATCACCCGCTGATCATCATCAACAAGTCGACGGTGCCGGTCGGAACTGGCGACTGGGTGGCAGATATCGTCCGCCAGAATCAGCCCGAGCCGATTGATTTTTCCGTGGTAAGCTGCCCGGAGTTCCTGCGCGAAGGTTCGGCGCTGTCGGACTTTCTCAACCCGGATCGCACGGTGCTTGGGTCGGAAGACCTGGAAGCCGCCGAGCGGGTGGCGCAGCTTCACCTGCCGCTGCGTGCGCCGATCATGGTCACGGACCTGCGCACCGCAGAGATGATCAAATATGCCTCGAACGCGTTCCTGGCGACGCGTATCAGTTTCATCAACGAGATCGCCAACATCTGCGAGGCGTTGGGTGCCGATGTCAAAGAAGTGGCGCGGGGCATGGGCTACGACAAGCGCATCGGCCACCATTTCCTGGAAGCGGGCGTCGGATACGGCGGCTCGTGCTTCCCCAAAGACGTTAAGGCGCTGGCCTATATGGCGCAGGTGCACGGCAAACACCCGCAGCTTCTGCACGCCGTGATGGAGATCAACGCCTACCAGCGCAAACACGTCATCCTAAAAGTCCACGAGCTGCTGGATGGCGTCAAGGACAAGACGATCGCGCTGCTCGGGCTGGCTTTCAAGCAGGATACCGACGACATGCGCGAGGCCCCCTCGTTGACCATCGCCGAATACCTGCACGAGCGCGGAGCACATGTGCGCGGTTATGACCCGGTTGCAATGGAGGTGGCCAAACGCCTTATGCCGTACGTAGAAATGTGCGGTGATGCCTACGAGCTGGCGACCGGGGCCGATGCCCTGATCACGCTGACGCCCTGGAATGAATTCAAGCAGCTCGATATGGAGCGCATCAAGTCCTTGATGCGCACTCCCGCGCTGGTCGATGGGCGCAATCTCTACGATCCGGCGCTGATGCACCGTATCGGCTTTGCCTACCGGGGCATCGGGCGCGGGTACAACGGGGCAGGCGAAAAAGCCTAGCGCTACTTGCCACGTTTCGAATACTACCGAAACCTCAGCAGGGATGCCGGCACCGGGCATCCCTGCTAAACTTACCAGGGACGTACAGTATGCTAAGGGAACCGAATGACCGGGCGGACCAATCAGGTAACGCGCTACGTTCTGGATAATGGGCTGACAATTCTGCTCAAGGAAGTGCATACGGCTCCTGTGGCGAGTTGGTGGATGCTCTATCGCGTCGGCAGCCGCAACGAGCGTACCGGCCAGACCGGGATATCGCACTGGGTCGAACATATGCTGTTCAAAGGCACGCCGCGCTTTCCGGCGGGGACGCTGGACGAGGCTATCGAGCGGGTGGGCGGCGTCTGGAACGCGCAGACGTCGTTCGACTACACGGCCTATTTCGAGACGTTGCCCGCTCAGCATATCGGCCTTGCGCTAGAGATCGAGGCGGATCGTATGCAAAACGCGCTCTTTGACCCGGCAGAGGTCGAGGCTGAGCGCACCGTGATCATATCCGAGCGTCAGGGATCAGAAAACTCGCCCACCTTCTGGCTCCACGAGGAAACGCGGGCGGCGGCGTTCCGGGTGCATCCCTATCACCACCCGATTATCGGAGACATGCCCGACCTGCACACCATCACGCGCGACGAGTTGTACGCACACTATCAGACCTATTACGCTCCGAACAACGCTGTCGCGGTGGCAGTGGGTGCTTTCGATTCTGCCGAGCTGCTCAAACAAATTGAGGCGCTGTATGGCGCCATCCCGCGCCGCCCCGATCCGCCCCCGGTTACGCGAACCGAGCCGCCGCAGCAGGGTGAGCGCACTGTCCGCGTGGAGCGACCGGGGAACGCCAGCTATATTTACCTGGCCTACCGCGCCCCTGAGGCAGCGCATCCGGACTGGATTCGCCTCGCCGTGGTAGATAGCATCCTGGCGGGCGCCAGCGCGCCCGGTGGCGACAGCATCGGTAACCGGACCTCGCGGCTATACCGCGCCCTGGTCGAGACCGAGCTGGCTGCCGGTGTCGGCGGGGGACTGTACCCGTCGGTTGACCCATATCTGTTCAGCATCATGGTGACTGTTCGCGATGGCCGGACGCCCGAAGAGGTTCAGGGCGCGCTGGACAAAGAGATCGCGCGCGTGAGCGCCGGCGAGGTCTCTCAGGCGGAGCTGGACAAAGCCAAGAAGCAGGCCAGGGCGCTGTTTGCCTATGGCACGGAAAGCGTTACCGGCCAGGCATTCTGGCTGGCATTTGCCGAGAACTTCGCCGGCTACACGTGGTACGAAGACTATCTGAACCGGTTGGACGCCGTGACACTTGACGAAGTGCAGGCCGTGGCGGCAAGGTACCTGCGGCGTTCGCAGCGGACGGTGGGGTGGTTTATCCCCGTCGACGAGGGTGACCTGCCCGGGAGTGCCTCATGAACGGCGCGTCGCTACCCGGTCCACACGATATCGCGCGGCGTGTGCTCCCCAACGGCATCGTTGCTCTGGCGCGCGAAAACCCCCATGCGCCGTCTGTCGTCATCGCCGGCTCGCTGAATGCCGGCAGCATATTCGACCCGCCGGACCGCGCAGGGCTGGCTGCGTTTGTTGCCGCCGCGCTGCTGCGCGGGACGCTTCGGCGCGATTTCGCCGCCATCCACGAACTGCTGGAGAGCAACGGCGCCAGCCTGACCATCGGCGGCGGATTGCACAGCGCCAGCTTCAGCGGAAAGAGCCTGGCCGAGGATCTCCCCCTTCTGCTCGATCTGCTCAGCGACAGCCTGCGCAGCCCGTCCTTTGATCCCGCGCAGGTCGAACGCTTGCGCGGGGAAATCGTCACCGGCCTGAAAATCCGCGAACAGGATACGCGCTATGTCGCCGGGCGGACGTTCCGCGCGCTGGCCTATGCGGACGGGCATCCTTACGGGCGCCCGATGGGGGGAACACCGGAGAGCGTCGCGGCCATTGCGCGGGACGACCTGATCGCCTTTCATCGGCAGCATTACTCGCCGCGCGGGATGATCGTGGTGATCGTGGGCGCGGTTGCCCCCGAAGAGGCGCTCGACGCTGTGGAACGCGCGCTGGGGGATTGGACTGCAGGCGCCGCGCCCGATCCATTGCCGGTGCCAGACGCGCCCCCCCTTGACCGCACCCGGACCGAATTCGTCGCGATGCCCGGCAAATCGCAGGCGGATCTTGTGTTGGGCGTCCCCGGTCCGTCGCGGCTCGCTCCAGAGTGGTATGCCGCGAATCTGGCGAATCACATTCTCGGCGTCTTCGGCATGTACGGGCGGATCGGCGCCGAAGTTCGCGAGCGGCGCGGGCTGGCCTACTACAGCTATAGCCGCCTGGATGGCGGGCTTGGTCCCGGGCCGTGGCGTGTGATCGCCGGGGTAAATCCGGCGCACGTCGAGCAGACGATCGCCGCCATCCGCGCGGAGATTCGCCGCTTTCTCGAGGCTGGGCCTACAAGCCAGGAGCTGGCGGACAGCAAGGCCAATTTCATCGGGCGCCTGCCGCTTCAGCTTGAGGACAACGAAGGCATCGCCGGGGCGATCCTGTCGATGGAACGCTATGGCCTGGGGCTGGACTATCTGCAACGCTACGCCAGCCTGATCCAAGCCGTCTCGGAGGCGGACGTTCTGGATGCGGCGCGCCGCTATCTGGATCCGGACCGCTACGCGCTGGCCATCGCCGGACCCGCGCTGCCCGGCGCCGGGGAAGGGGTGGGCTGATGCGGATCGGGGTGGATCTGATCGAAGTTGAGCGGGTGGAACGCGCCATGACGCGCCACGGCGATCGCTTCTTCCGGCGATTCTTCACCGAGCGCGAGCGCCGGCAGAGCGGCGAGGTCCCGGCCCGTCTGGCGGCGCGGTTTGCCGCCAAGGAAGCCACCGCAAAGGCACTTGGCTGCGGGATCGGGACGGTGCGTTGGGTGGAAATCGAGATCGATTCGGAAGACAACGGCCGCCCGCGCCTGATCTTGCACGGAGCGGCGCGCGAGCGCGCTGAGGCGCTCGGGCTGGGACAGTGGGAAGTGAGCCTGAGCCACACGCACCAACACGCGATCGCGTTTGTCGTCGCGCTGCCAGGATCGCCACACATCTAGTTGGCACCTCGGCCTCCGCGCGCTATAGTTCAAGTAGATCGATAATTTCATAGGCACCGCTTCAGGTGATCGCAGGCCCGGATGCCGCGATCCGAAGGGGGGAAGCCGGTCCAAGTCCGGCGCTGTCCCGCAACTGTAGTGCGGGCGCATGGTGCGCTCGCAGAGCCAGGTTACCCGCCTGAAGCTAGATACGGGGAACATCTCTCGTGGAGTGGAGGTGGCGTATGCTGTGCGCAACGTAGACGCCGCGCCTTCGCCAGAAGGCGCTTTTCTTGTTTGGGTGTCAGTTCTGGAAGGAGCACATCATGGTGAAACGACTTGTGATAGTTCTGATCGCTGTGGCTTTAGCCGCTTTCGCGGGCGCGGGCGCGCTGGCGCAAGAGCCGGCTGACGCCCTGGGCGCCGCGGTGGACTATCTGGTGACACACCAGAACGATGACGGCGGCTTTTCGAACGGCTTTACACCGGAGAGCGATCTGGGCGCGACAGCCGATGTGGTGGTCGCGCTTGTGGCAGCGGGGGAAGACCCGAATGAGCTTCGCTCGGCGGATGGGCAGACTCCCCTGGACCATCTCGGCGCGCAGCTTGACGCAGGTGTGGCCGAGAGCGCCGGACAGTTTGCCAAGATCGTGACGGCGGTGGTGGCTGCCGGCCAGGACCCGCGCGACTTCGCCGGGCACAATCTGGTCGACGAGCTGCTGGCGCTGCAAGATGACGAGGGCATGTTCGGCACGGGTGCGTTCGAGCACTGCCTGAGCCTGATCGCGCTGCAGAACGCGGGTGAAACGCGGCCCGAAGGGGCAGTCGAGGCGGTGGTGGCGGCCCAGAACGAGGACGGCGGCTGGGGTTTTGTCGCTGGCGAGGCGTCGGATACCAACACGACGGGGCTGTGCCTGCAGGCGCTCGCACTTGAGGACGCGCCGGATGCCGTTGAAGCCGCGCTGGCATATTTGGCCGCAATTCAGAATGAGGACGGCGGCTGGCCGTATCAGAACCCCAGCGATTTCGGCACGGCGAGCGATGCCAGCTCAACGGCGCTCGTCATCCAGGCGCTGGTCGCGCTGGGCGAGGATCTGGAAGCGTGGAACTCCCCGGAGGCATTTCTGCTGAGCCTGCAGGAACCCAGCGGCGCGTTTCGCTATCAGAGCGAGCTTCTGGGCGGTAATTTCCTGTCGACGGTAGCGGTGATTCCGGCGCTGGCGCTTGTTCCGCTAAACCATTGGGTGCCGGTGCCCGTCGCCGAGTGAGCCGGGCGGGCAGGTAGGATCGAACTGGGCGGGGTGCGCCGGGCGTGCCCCGCCTTTTTTGTCGCGAGCAGATCACGGAGCCGACTTGTGGCCGAACTGCCCCGTCGCTACAATGGTGTCAAAGTGTTTGCGTTTCGTTTTTCACGAGACAGGACTTAAGCATGACTTCAACTATTCCTGATCGGATGAAGGCCGTCATCAAACCTGCGCGTGAGCCTGGCCTGGCTCTGGTGGAACTACCTGTTCCGAGCATTCAGCCCGGTGAAGTGTTGGTGCGTGTGCGCGCTGCCTCAATCTGTGGAACCGATCTGCACATTTACCGCTGGGATGAGTGGGCACAGGGTCGGATCAAGCCGCCGCTTGTCGTCGGCCATGAGATCGCCGGCGAGGTCGCCGCGGTCGCGCCGGATGTGACGAGCTTGAAGGTGGGCGATTTCGTCTCTCTGGAAAGCCACGTCGTCTGCAACGAGTGCTTCTACTGTCGGACCGGGCGCGAGCATATCTGCGAGAACACCCAGATCATCGGCGTGGATCGCGACGGGGGATTCGCAGAGTATATTGCCATTCCGGCACAAAATGCGTGGCCGAATCCGTCCACGCTGCCGCTGCGGATCGCGGTACTCGAAGAGAACTTTGGGAACGCGGTGCACACGGCCATGGCCCAAGACGTGTCGGCCAAGTATGTGCTGGTCACCGGCTGTGGCCCGGTGGGTATCATGGCGATCGCGGTGGCGAAAGCGGCGGGCGCGCGCAAAGTCTTCGCGACGGATATCAGCGATTACCGGCTGGCGATGGCAGCGCGGGCCGGCGCGGACCTGACGATCAACGTGGCAGAAGTCGATGCGATTCCGGCCATTCTCGAAGCGACATGCCACGAAGGGGTCGATGTCCTGCTGGAGATGTCAGGCGCGCCGAGCGCGATCGACCAGGGCTTTGAGCTGCTCAAGCCGGGGGGCGAGGCGGCCCTGCTCGGCCTGACACCCGGCCCGTTTACCTTCGATCTCAACAGCCACATCGTCTTCAAGGGCGCGGTTGTGCGCGGGATTGTGGGGCGCCGGCTGTGGGACACGTGGTACCAGATTCGCGGGTTGATCGAAAGCGGAGCGGTCGACCTGAGCGGCATCGTGACGCACGAGTTCGCGCTCGAAGACTTCGATGAAGCGTACCGTGTCTTCATGAGCGGCGAGAGCGGGAAGATCATGTTCCATCTATAAAGCTGCGGAGCGCTGCTGCGCCGGGACACCCGCGATCAGATTGCGCCTGAGCCGGGCGCCGCCCTAATCCTCGAAGAGCGCGCGCCGCACGCGCTCTTCAGTCTGTTCATCCAGCCGCCGGTACCAGGGGTGATCCGGTTCCAGCGCAAGAAAATAGTCACGCACGAAGATGAAACGGGTGGGCGAGGTGTCCCACAGGTAGGTGGCGGGCTGCGACTGATCGAGCGGCCATAACCAGGCGCGCTCGTCGCGCACCGAGTGGACGAAATAGCGCACCATCTCGGCCAGGTCCTCTGCGGGGTTGGTGCTCACGTCACGCGAATCGACCGGCAGGGTCTCCCAGGCGCCGGGCCGTGGCAGGCGTCCTTGCTGGCGCGGATGGCGCCATTCGCCATCGACCAGCCGCCAGTCAAGGCCCGGCCGCGTGCAGAACTGCTTTTCGTACGGCCAGCCGCGATACTCGTTGGATGCGTGAGTAGCCTCGTGCAAGAAGATGCGGTACAGGACCGACAGATCGCGCCCCGGATCGCCGATCCGCAGCCAGCCATGGCCGAACCCACCCTCTCCGTGTGCGGTGTCCAGCCAGACACGGAGAGGGTGGCTACGGAACGGTTCATAGAAGCGCGGCCCAAGCTGGCGGAGCGTATCTTCCAGCAGCGCCAGTTCGCCCTCGCGCCAGGGCCGGGCAGCCGCCTGAGTCTCTGGCCCGACTGCGTGCACGCCGTAGATGCTGGCCAGGCGCGCTGCACGCTCCGAGGCTGCCCGCGGGGGTGCAGCCGGCGCCCCTCGAAAGAGCCGGGCGATTCTCTGCCAGATTGACTCCGAATCCATGCTCATCTTGCTGCCTCTTCTACTGTTCGGGTGATGGCCGTGCGCCGGTCCGGCCTGTCGCCAGATCATAAGCCGTCTGCGCCGGTTGCGCCATGTCGCGTGGCTGGCGTCAGGCCGCGCCGAATTGCGCCAATCGGTCAAACCCATACAATCCAGGTGTGAATAGTCGAGGATAACGTGATGCCTGATACTCCATCCGGCTCTGCTACCATTCGCGCGAAGCGTGTCCTGGTGCCGGTTGCCAACCCGATCACAGCGCCGGGTTTGCTGCACCTGGCCTGGAATCTGTGCGATCACGAGGACGGGCGTATGTTCGCGCTGTATGTGGCGACGGGCAACGCAGAAGTGGACGAAGATGCCGTGGAAGCGCTGTCGGCGGTTGTGGCAGAGACCAGCAGCGAGGGTATCCCCGTCGAGCTGCTGACGCGCAGCGCCCCTACGGTAGCACGCGGGATTCTCGACGCCGCCGGCGAGCAGGGCGTCTCGTTGATCGTGCTGGGGTATGAGGCGCCCGAGCGCGGCAAGGCGACCATCCGCCCGGTCATCGAGTCGGTCGCCCGGACGACGCCGGTTGATCTGGTTGTGTTTCGCGGCTCGAAGCGCGGCCCGCTGCAACTCGAAGATGTCAAGCGCGTCATCATGCCGCTTGATGGGAGCGACAATTCGCGTGTCGCTGCGCGATTGGGTCTCGCGCTGGCGCAGGCGTACGATGCTGAGCCAATCGCTATGTATGTCCAGCCCGACCGAAGCCTGCCGAGCTGGCACGGCATGGCCCGCATTGAAGCCTCGCTCGCCAGGGTGGACCCGGAAGCGGCCCGCGTCGTCCAGCGGCAGGTTGTCCACGCACGCGATGTCGTGCAGGGGTTGCGGGCGCGTGTTGAGCCGGACGATCTGGTCGTCATCGGATTCTCGCAGCAAAGCCCGCTGGATCGCTGGATATTCGGCGATGTCGTGCAGCGGACCCTGGCTCAGATGCCCGGCCCGGTGGTGGTGACCAAGCAGGCTATCGCCGATGAGACAAACGGCGTCGAGCGGCTCCGGCAACGTCTGCTCGCGCAATTCTCGCCGCGCCTGACCCCGGCCGAGCGAACGGAAGTACTGCGCCAGGCTGCCGAGATGAGCCTGCGAAGCACGAACTTCTACGTGTTGATGGTGCTGTCGTCGTTGCTGGCAAGCCTTGGCTTGCTGCAGAACAGCACTGCGGTCATCATCGGCGCGATGCTGGTCGCGCCGCTCATGTCCCCACTGATGGCCTTTGCTGTCGGGCTGTTACAGGGCCGGCTCGTTTTGATGCGGGACGCGCTGTTGACCCTGGTGACCGGTGTCGGAATCGGCCTGCTGGTGGCGCTGAGCCTCGGCCTGGTGTTTCCAATCGAGGTGGCGACGACCGAGATGATGGCGCGCGGCGAACCATCGCTGCTGGACCTGGGGGTGGCGCTGGCGTCAGGGGCGGTGGGCGCCTTTGCGATGGCGCGCAAGGATATTCCGGCTGCGCTGGCGGGCGTGGCGATCGCGGCGGCGCTGGTTCCTCCGCTGTGCACGGTCGGGCTGGCCGTGGCCTTTGGCGATTCGGCGCTGGCAGCCGGGTCCGCCCTGTTGTTCGCAACGAACATTGTCAGCATCAGCCTGGCCGGCGCGGCAGTCTTCGTGTGGGTGGGGATCCATCCTCCGCGCCAGGCAGAGACGATGCGCAACTGGGCGATCTCTGTGCTCGTGCTTGTGCTGCTGGCCGTGCCGCTGGCGCGAACTTTTGTCGACGTAGTGCGCCTGGAGCAGCAGACGAGCACTGCGCGCCGTGTGCTGGCCGAGCAGTTCGAACCCGGTGAAGTGCTTGAAGTGCGGCTGACGGCGGGTGATCCGTACGAGGTCCGGGCGACGATCCGCAGCGTGGAATGGACCACCTCGCTCGATGTCCGTGAGGCGCAGGATGCACTGCGCGAGGCGTTGGGCCACGACGTCGCGTTGGAAATCACCAACCTGCGCGCCATCAAGCCGTGATGCAGCACCCCTGAGCGGAGCAGTCATGTCCTTCATGCGTGCCCTGACCATCGAACGCCTGACAACGGTCATTCTGTTTCTTCTACTCTTCGCGATGGCCGTGCGTGTCCCCACCGATACGGACACCTGGTGGCATATTCGCAGCGGCCAATGGATCGCGGATGAACGCGCGGTGCCGCGCAGCGATCCGTTCTCGCACACGCGCGCCGGCGCGCCGTGGATCGATCACAGTTGGGGCGCACAGGTAGTGCTCTACGGCGCATACCGGCTGTTCGGCGGGGCGGGGGAGGTCGGTGACAGCGGTAACATCGGGCTGGCTCTGTACACGGCTGTGCTGGCGACGGCGGGTATGGCCCTGGTTTACCGCATGTGCGAGGGAACCGCTTATCTGCGCGCGTTTGTGGTTGTGCTTGGCGCGGCGACGGCGGCGGTTTTCTGGTCACCGCGCCCGCAGATGTTCTCGTTCTTTCTGGGTGCGTTGGTGCTGTACCTGCTGCACCGCTTCCGGCGCGAGCGCAGCAACAGCCTGTGGGCCATCCCGCCGCTGATCGCGCTGTGGGTGAACCTACACGGCGGCTATGCGATCGGGTTCATTTTTCTGATCGGGACGCTGGTCGGCGAGAGCATCGCGGCGCTGCTCGATCCGGACGGTCCGGACACTGCCGGCTGGAGAAACGTGCGCAGGCTGGCAGCCGTGACCGGGGTCTCGCTGCTGGCCGTTCTGATTAACCCCTACGGCTGGCGCATGCTGGCCTATCCCTTTCGCACGGTGAGCATTGGCGCGCTGCAGGATTTTATTCAAGAGTGGGCCACACCTGATTTCCACCAGCCGCAGGTATGGCCGTTCGCTATGTTGCTGATCGCCGTGCTGGCATCGGCGGGTCTGGGCGTGCGCCGCATGCCCTGGGCCGAACTGGTACTGGTCAGCGGGACGGCGCTCATGGCACTCATGGCCGGGCGCAACATCGCCGTCTTTGCGATTGTGGCGACGCCGGCCCTCTCGCGGAACCTCAACGCCTGGCTGGAGCAGCGCGGATGGCAACTGCGGCCCTTGCGCCGGGTCCACGGACCGCAGCTTGTGATGAACTGGGTGTTGCTGACACTGGTTGCGCTCGGCACGGCTGCCAAGATCGCATACGCATTGAGTCCGGATACAATGCACCGCGCTCAGGCGGAAACGCTGCCCGTTGAGCTGGCCGGACACCTGCGAGCAGTTCCGCCGGCGGGGTCAATGTTCAACAGTTACAACTGGGGCGGCTATCTGATGTTTGCCGCGCCGGATGTGCCGGTGTATGTCGATGGACGCACCGACCTGTATGACGACGCGTTTCTGCGCGGCTATCTTGAGATCGTTTTTGTGCGCGACGGCTGGGCCGAGGCCCTGGAGCAACAGAACATTGACGTGATCGCCATCGAGGGTAACAGCGTGCTGGCACAAATGCTTCGAACCCACCCCGCGACATGGCGTGAGCGCTTGTTTGATGCGGGCCGGTCGGCACTGTTTGTGCGGGTTGGTTCGAGCGATGGGTGATCGAGGGGCGGCACCTGCGGGCAGACCCGGTGCGCTACTGGGCGATTTCCGGCTGCTTGTCTACCTGTTCGTCGGCTTGCGGCTGATGCTCGCGATCGTGTATCAGCCCTACACGCTTGAGCGCTACGACGCAGAGGGGCTGTACAGCCCGGTTGAGCGCGGCCTGAGCACCTTCGGTAACTTCAGTTATTACTTCCATCTCGCTCGCCTCAGCGATGCCGGGACTCTGCCTTTTCGCGACTATTGGTATGAGTTCCCGCCGGTATGGCCCGCGCTGTTCGTCGGCTTGTACCGGTTCCTCGCGCTGCGCGGGCCAGTCGATTACAGCGCCTGGGCGACGACGCTTGGATTGCTGTTGTTGGTAGCTGACGTTGCGAATTTGCTCGTATTGCACCGGCTCGGGCGCATCTTGCATGGCGAGCAGACGGCGCTCGGCATCGCCTGGGTGTACGCGCTGCTCGCGGCCCCGCTGATCTTCGTGTGGTGGACGTTTGAGGTGCTGGTTGCGTTGGCGCTCTTAGGCGCACTTCTGGCCCTGGTAAGC
>DYEN01000579.1 GCA_020725705.1 Anaerolinea sp. | reverse complement strand
GTACTTGGAGCGCATGTACTGGACGATATCCTCGTCCATCTCGTCGCCCGCCACGCGGATCGAGCGGCTGATCACGATCCCGCCCAGCGAGAAGATCGCGACTTCCGTCGTGCCGCCGCCGATGTCTACAATCATGCTGCCGCGCGTCTCCTGGATCGGCAGCCCGGCGCCAATCGCCGCCGCGACCGGCTCCTCGATTAGGTACGCTTCGCGCGCTCCGGCGCTGATCGTCGCGTCGTAGACGGCGCGCTTCTCGACCTCGGTCACACCCGAAGGAATGCCCACCACCACGCGCGGGCGCGGGATCGGCACCCAGCTTTGCTCATGCGCCTTGCGGATGAAGTAGTCGAGCATTGCCTCGGTGATCTCGAACTCGCTGATCACGCCGTCACGCAGAGGGCGCACCACCATATACTTGGCCGACGGGGTCTTGCCGAACATCTCTTTCGCCTCGCGCCCCACGCTGATCGGGCGGCGCGTCTTGCGCTCGATGGCGACATAGGACGGCTCGTTGATCACGATACCCTTGCCGCGCACACTGACCAACGTGTTGGCCGTGCCCAGGTCGATACCGATGTCCAGCGAAAAGAGGCCCAGAAGCCAGTCAAGAGGGCTAACCAAGTGGCGTATTCTCCTCTGTCAGGGTAGAGCGGTTGGCCGGGCGGCATTATACCACGCCTGCCCATGAGTCGTTTGGGTCTTATCAAACACTCATTTATCGCTCGCCCGCGTTTGTACCACGTTTTAGACGAACCGCCAACCCGTACCCCCCGCGGGGCAGGTTGCGCATCTCAGCCCTCAACCCCGCGCTTGCTGCCTGGCGAGGGGCTGAGATGGGGCCAGATGCCTCGTAAAACACATAGCCGCCTCTAGCTGCTGAACGCTTCGATCTGCCTGCGCAGGTTGGAGCGGTCCACCTGCGGGTAATCGTCCAGCAGGGCGTCGAAGCGTTTCATATACTCGACCAGTTGCGGGCGCGTGTGCGCCTCGAAGCGCATCGTGATCGCCGGCTGCGTGTTGCTGGCGCGGACCAGCCCCCACCCGTTCTCGAACAACGCCCGTGCGCCGTCCACCGTCACGACTTCGTAGCGATCTTGCAGCTTGTCGCGCACGGCCTCGATAATGCGGAACTTGACATCGTCCGGCGCGCTCATGATGATCTCCGGCGTGGCGAGCATGTGCGGCAGTTCGTCCAGCATCTGCGACATCGACTTATCCGTCTTGCTGAACAGTTCCAGCACCTTGAGCGCCACCAGCGGCGCGTCGTCGAAGCCGTAATAGTCTTCGCCGATGAACAAGTGGCCGCTCACCTCGCCCCCGATCGGCGCGCCGATCTCGGCCATCTTGGCTTTCATCAGGCTGTGGCCGGACTTCCACATCACGGGCACGCCGCCCGCCGCGCGGATCACGTCCGGCAGCATCTGGCTGGTCTTCACATCGTAGACGACCTTCGCGCCGGGCATGCGGGTCAGCAGGTCGCGCGCCAGCAGCGCCAGCAACCGATCCGCCGCCACATGATGCCCGCGATCATCGATCACGCCGCAGCGGTCCGCGTCGCCATCGAACCCGATCCCGAAATCCGCGTTGTTCTGGATCACCGCCGCTTCCAGGTCCTTGGTCAGCTCCGGATCTTCCGGGTTGGGCAGATGGTTGGGGAAGGTGCCGTCCGGCTCGCAGAACAGGCAGATAACCTCGACGCCCAGCGCCTGCATCACGGGCGGGACGTACGTGCCGCTCAGGCCGTTCCCCGCGTCCACCACCACTTTCAGCTTGCGGCTGCCCATCTTCACCTTGCCGCGGATCACTTCCATGTGGGTGTGGATCATGTGGTAGTCCTGTTGCAGCTCGCCCTCGCCGTGGATGAAATCGTCCGCCAGGATCAGGCGCAGCAGGTCCTGGATCTGCTCGTCGGCCAGCGCCAGCCGCCCGTAGGCCATCTTGATCCCGTTGTATTGCGTGGTCAGGTGGCTGCCCGTGACCATGATCCCGCCGGCGTTCTCGTGCGACGCCGACGCAAAATAGACCGTTGGCGTCAACACCGGGCCAATGTCAATGACGAGCAGGCCGGTGGACAGCAAGCCCTCGATCACGCCCCGCATCAGCGGGGGTGTGGACTCGCGGTTGTCACCGCCGACAAACACCCGCTCGATGCCCAGCTCGCGCTGGACGTAGGTGCCATACGCCTGCCCGACAAGCCGCGCCAGCTCCGGCGTAAGCTGCGCGTTGGGGCCGGTGACCGTGCCGCGAATGTCATATTTGCGAAAAACCTCAACCGGAACGTGTGCCATGTAGCGCATCCTCCTGACAATGCCTTATCTCCACCCGCTGGCATCCCGGACCGGTCGCCTGCCAGCGTATCGTGCTTGAGCCGCCGGTCAGGCCAAACCCGGCAGCGCGCCGCCGCGCGGCGGGGGCGGCGTCTCATCCTCCGGCAGTGGCTCGTTGAGAATCCAGCGGAAGCCATCCGGATCGCGCACTGAGAACTCGCGCAGCCCGTACCACTGATTCTGCGGGGCGCCCTCGGTCGCGATCCCGCGCGCGGCCAGGCGCTCGTAAATCGCGTCGATATCGTCCACCGGAAGATACAGTCGGACTCGCGGCGGCCCCATGCCGGCATCCGGCGCGAGATCGGCGCGCAGCAACCACACCAGGCGCCCGCCGTGCGACAGGCTCGCCCACTGCAGGCCGTCCTCATCGCGCAGCCCTTCCCCGTCCACCGAAAAGCCCAGCTCGCGATACCAGTAGATCGAGGCGTCCACGTCCTGCACGGTTAGCTCGGCAATGATCGGTCTCACCGGGACACTCCTTTAGTGCAGCGCGCAGCCAGTACGAGGATTATACCTGAGGCGCCACGCTCGCGGCTACGAACCATAGCCCGCCCGAGACAAACGCACTACCTGCCAAAAAGCATAGGGGTGGGTGTCGGCAGGAAGGGTGGCGGCGTCCAGGTGGGGACCAGCGTCGGGGCTACCGGAGACGCGCCCAGCCACACCCGCCAGCGGCTTTCGATCTCGGCGGTCGGCAGGCCAAGCGCCTGCTCCAGCGCCTCGAAAAACGGCACGTCGTCCGCCAGCAGCGCCATGATCGAGCGGTGCGCGTCCAGGCTGCCGGTCGACTCGCGCAGCCACGCGAAGAAGGAATAGCCGATGTCGTAGCCCAGGCGCGGATTGGCGCCGTCGACGCGTGGCGCGTCCGGCATCGGGACCAGCAGCGGTGGCAGCGCGCCCGACTCCGCCAGCCCGCGAACCCGCCTCAGATAGTCGTAGGATTGTTCCAGCTCGAAGAACGTCGCGTCGCCCTCGGTGAACCAGCCCGGCACATCCATTCGCCGCCGCGACGACAGGAACTCAGCCTGGTAGAGGTGTTCCATCTCGTGCAGGACAATCGAATAGGCCAGCTCGCGATAGGCCACCTCGGACGGTGGCCCGGTCAGCACCTGCGCGATCACGCCCCACGCATCGAAGGTCTGCCCCACCACAAATGAGGTCCGGCTGGTGGTGCGATCCGCCGTGCGCCACTCTAGCCACGCCGCATAATCGCCAAACAGCACGATGCGTGGCCGGTAGGGCAGCGAGGCGCCCCAGACGGCCTCGTACCGCTTGCGCTGCGCAGCCAGCGCGTCCAGGATCAGCCCGTGCACCGTCGCGGGCAGGTCCGAGGAAAGGACGATCGCGTCTTCCGATTCGGTGCGGATCCAGGGACGGGTCAGGTCGGCATACTCGGCGATACGCGGCTCCGTCTCGAACGTGTTGCCGGCCGCGTCGCGCAGTTCCCAGTGATAGGCCAGCACCGACCAGGGCGGCAACATCAGCAGACCGCTCGGGTGCCAAGTGGCGACCAACTCTC
>DYEN01000578.1 GCA_020725705.1 Anaerolinea sp. | reverse complement strand
TGGGCACGGCCAACCTCTACCGGCTCTCGGACGGTCGGCGGCTGCTGCGCCTGGAGAACCTGGAAGTCGTCGGCGGGCCGGAGCTGCACGTGCTGCTGAGCGCCTATCCCAACCCGACCACGAAATCCGATCTGGACCAGCTTCCCCAGTACCATCTCGACCTGGGGCCGCTCAAAGCGGGCGCGGGCAGCCAGAACTACATCATCACCGATCCGGCCTTTAACGTCGAGCGCTATACCAATGGCAGCGTCGTGATCTACTCGCTGCCCTACGAGACGGTTTTTAGCTACGCGACGCTGGCGCCACCGCCCGCCTAGCGGTTGCCAGGGACCCGGCATTGCCCGGACTATATCACGCGTGAGGCAGGCGCATCATACGTTCGAACGGAGATACCCGGATGGACGACTACCCGACTCTTGACCCGCCCTTCAGCGCGCTCGCAGCCGTCTACGACCGCGCCGGATTGGCCCGCTACGCCGCCGATGCCGTCGGGCGCTATGTCACCTTCGCGCTGCAAAACGACTGGGTGGGCCGCCGCGTGATTGATATCGGCTGCCGGACGGGCCTCACCAGCCAGTGGCTTCACGACCAGGGTTATCGCGTGACGGCCACCGAGGAAAGCCCGGCGCTGCTCGAAGCCGCTGCCGCGCGCTTCGCCGGCTACGAGTCCGCCATCGACCCGCCCGAATTCGTCCAGTGCCCGCTGAGCGATCTGGGCCGCCTGCCGGGTCCGGTCGATCTGGCGCTGGCGATTGACGGTATCTTCAACGCGGCGGGTAGCCTGCGCGACCTGGAAGCTATCTTTCGCGGCGTACACGCCGTGCTGGATGCAGACCGCCCGCTGATCTTCGACATGGAGACGATCGGCGGGCTGGCCGCGAGTGCGCAAACCCCGGTGACGATCCTCTATGACGACCCGCGCGAACTGACCGTGATCGCCCGCGCGCGCTTCAGCTTCGAGGCGCTGTGCCGCACGACGCACTACACCATCTGGCGCCTGACAGATACCGGCTGGCAGCGCAGCGACGAGCATCACCTGGCGCGTGGCTACCCGGTGCAGGCCATCCGCACCATGCTGGAACGTGCCGGCTTCGCCCTGCACGCCCTGCTCTCTCCCGACATGCAGCCGCTCGACCCCGCGCGCGAGCATCCGGCGCGCATCGTGTTCATCGCCCAAAAACAAAACGCGGGCGCCTCTTGAGACGCCCGCGTGACGCTCCGCTACGTCACTTGCCATAGGCGGAGTGTCCCACTGCCTCGGGCGCGGGCCGCTCCGGCCCGGGTTCGGGCGCCGCTGCGGCTTGAGGGGCTGCCTGCGCCTGGCTGGACGTGATCAGCACCACCGAGCCGATGATGACCGCCGCGGCGACCAGCGTCCGGGCGCTGAGCGCTTCGTCGGCCAGCGCCCAGCCCAGCATCAGCGCGACAACCGGGTTGACGTAGGCATAGCTTGCAGCGCGCGCCGCCGTCGTATGCCGCAGCAACCAGATGTAGGCGGTGAACGCCACCAGCGAGCCGAAGACCGCCAGATAGCCCAGCGCCAGCGCCGACTTGAGCGAGATCGCGTCCGGGTTCAGCGCGGACCACTCGCCCGCCAGAGTCCCGGCCAGGCCGAGCCACAGGCCGCCGGCGAGCATCTCCAAGCCGGTCGCCATCAGCGGGGCGCGGGGCAGCGGCGCCCGGCGCGAGTAGAGCGAGCCGAGCGACCATGTTACGGTCGCGATCAACAGCGCGGCGATGCCCACCGAGTCGAACTGCTCGCCACCGATCAGGTCAGCCGGCCCGGCCAGCAGCGTCACGCCGGCCAGCCCACCCGCCAGCCCGGCGGCCATGCGGCGGGTCGGGCGCCGCCCGCCGAACAGCAACCAGTCGAGCAGCACCATCCAGATCGGCACGGCGCTCACCATCACCGCCGCCAGGCCGGACGGGACATACTGCTCGGCCCAGGTAACGCCGCCGTTGCCGCCCAGCAGCATCAGCCCGCCGACGATCAGGCCGGTGCGCGAGTGCAGCCGCGTCGGGTTGGGGACGCCGCGCAGCCGCATCCAGACGTACAGCACACCGCCGGCAAAAAGAAAACGCGACGACGCCATCAAAAACGGCGGGATGGTCTCGATGGCATAGCGAATGCCGAGATAGGTTGACCCCCAGACGAAATAGAGCGTTATCAGGGCCAGCGCCATTTGCCAGCGTGGCGAGAGGTTGCCGACTCGATCGGACATAGCTGCCTAGTCCTCCTTGTGTATTGCTATGGGCAGCGCGGTGGTTTCTTTCACCGTCTCAAGGACGATCGTCGTGCGGGTAGACTGAATATTGGGCTGCGTCGCGAACTGCGTGCGCAGCAACGCCCCCAGAGCCTCGGTATCGCGCACGCGCACCTTGACGAGATAGCAGTCCTCGCCGGCCACGTGGTGCACCTCAAGCACTTCGGGCAGCGCGGCCAGCGCCCGGCTGGTCGGCAGATCGTCGCCGCGGTCGCTGGTCCGCACCAGAATAAAGGCGGTCAGGCCCAGGCCGAGCGCCCGCGGATTGACCCGCGCGGTGTAGCCCTGGATAATGCCGGACGCTTCCAGCTTGCGGATGCGCTCCAGAATGGCCGAGGGCGCCATGCCCAGCTGCCGCGCGATCTCGGCGTTGGAGGTTCGCGCGTCTTCCTGAAGAATATTCAGTATTTTTGCGTTTATCTCGTCTATCATTCGGCAACCTCTCAACAATAACGATTTTACTTCACATTTTGGTCCAATGTCAAGACGAAACGTCATCGTCAGTTGATGCGCGCGGTGCAACAAAAAACGGCGGGCCTGACGGCCCGCCGCAGTGAGCGTTCGCGCCCCTAGGCGCTGTACTCGGGAATCGGGCGGCAGCAGAGCACAAGCTGCTTGGCGGCCAGCACATCGTCCACCCGCCCCACCGGGGTAATGTGCGGCGCTTCGTGCAGTAGCTCCGGCTGAGTGCGCGCTTCCTCGGCGATCTTCAGCATCGCCTCGACGAAGCGATCGCAAGCTTCCTTCGACTCGGTTTCGGTCGGCTCGATCAGCAGCGCCTCGGGCACGATCAGCGGGAAGTAGTTGGTCGGCGGGTGGATGCCGTAGTCCATCAGGCGCTTGGAAATGTCCAGCGCGTGAACGCCCTCGACATCCTTCCAGTGCCCCTCGCAAACGAACTCGTGCCCGCACATACGGTCGAAGGGCATGGGGTAGACGCCCTTAAGCCGCGCGCGGATGTAGTTCGCGTTGAGCACGGCATGATCGGTGACGGAGCGCAGGCCCTGCGCGCCGTAGGTCGCGATGTAGGCGAACGCCCGCACCATCATGCCGAAGTTGCCCCAGAACGCCTTGAGCCGCCCGATGCTCTGTTCGGGCATGGTGAACCCGTAGAGCGGCGGATTTTCGTCGTCCCCTTCTTCCAGAACGGTTACCACGGGGCCGGGCAGGAATGGCGCCAGTTTTTCGCCCGCCGCGACCGGTCCGCTGCCGGGGCCGCCACCGCCGTGCGGCGTGCTGAAGGTCTTGTGCAGATTGTAGTGCATGACATCGAAGCCCAGGTCCGCCGGTTTGGCGACGCCGAGCATGGCATTCATGTTCGCGCCGTCCATATACATCAGGCCGCCGCAGCCGTGAATGACGTCCACGATATCCTTGATATGCGTCTCGAAGACACCCAGGGTGTTGGGCACGGTGATCATCATGCCGGCCACATCGTCGCCGCAGACCTCGTGCAGCTTGTCGAGATCGACGTCGCCGTTCTCGTCCGAGGGGATCTCGACCACCTGTAGCCCCGCCATCGCGGTCGTGGCGGGATTGGTGCCGTGGGCGCTATCCGGCACGATGATCTTGGTGCGGTGCCCCTCGCCGTTCGCCAGGTGATAGGCGCGGATCATCAGGATGCCGGCGAACTCACCCTGCGCCCCGGCGGCAGGCTGCAGGCTGACGGCCTTCATCCCGCTGATCTCGGCCAGCCACTGCTGCAGCGTGTACATCAATGCCAGCGCGCCCTGCGTCGCGGTTGGATCCTGCAGAGGATGCGCCAGCGCAAAACCGGGCAGGCGCGCCATGTCCTCGTTCAGCTTGGGGTTGTACTTCATGGTGCACGACCCCAGCGGGT
>DYEN01000577.1 GCA_020725705.1 Anaerolinea sp. | reverse complement strand
GCATGTGGGGGGGGGGGTGGGGCGAGCGTGGGCGCGGGTGGAGAACGGAGACGGGCGGTTCACACCGGGGAACGGGAGCAGCCCGATTGCCGAGGGGCTGGGGAAGCGGCGGGCGGCGCGGGTGCGCGCGGAGGCGGTGAGCGGGGCTGGCTGGACGGTGATGACGGGATGGGTGGAGCGCGTGGTGGCGGAGCGTGGGGCAGGGACAGCGGAGTTGGAGCTGGCAGACGGGGTGGCGCGGCTGAAGGGGGCGGCGCTGGCGGTGCCGTATTACGCGAGCCTGGGGGTGGTGGCAGCGCTGGAGTGGCTGGTGGAGCAGGTGTATGAGGTGAGGGAGAGCGACTACGACGAGGACGGGGAGCGGCTGGAGCACGTGGGGTGGCGGTGGCGACCGGAGGAAACACGGGTGTGGGACGGGGTGAGGGACGTGGTGGAGACGGTGCAGGGGCGGTGGTGGCTGGGGCGAGACGGGGTGCCGAAGTATCGGGGGAGGGGGTGGCTGCTGAAGGCGGGGGAGGCGCCGAAAGTGGCGCTGGGGCCGGGGGCGGCGCCGGATAGGCTGGAGACGGCGGCGGACGCGGGGCGGGTGGCGAACCGGGTGCAGGTGGTGACGTATCCGGTGGAGACGATTGGAGCGGAGCGAGAGCTGTGGGTGGCGAGCGGGGTGATGCGGGTGGCGCCTGGGGAGACGCGGGAAGTGTGGGCGGTGTTCCACGACGCGACGGGGGAGCGGTGTGCGGGGGTGGACGTGGTGGCGCCGGTGGCGTGGGTGGACTATCGGGTGAGCGAGTTCCGGGACGGGAGCGGGGTGGACTACACGGTGGACGCGGCGTTTAGCTTGGAGTTCGAGGCGGAGGCGACGCGGGCGAAGGTGAGGATGACGAACAGGGCGACGGGGGCGCTGTATGTGCAATATCTGAAGGTGAGGGGGAAGCCGGTGGTGGACTATGCACCGGTGGTGAGCGAGGCGGCGGACGCGGGGAGCGCGGCGGAGTATGGCTGGCAGCGGGAGGTATTTGACCTGCCGATGATGGCGAGCGCGGAATTTGGGCAGGCGCTGGCGGACTACACGGTGAAGCGGCGGGGGGCGGCGGTGGTGGAGGCGCGGCGCGTGGAGTTTACAGACCGGGACGAGGTGGAGGGCGTGAATCTGTATAGCCTGGAGGTGATGGACCAGGCGGCGGTGACGGACGCGGAGAGCGGGCTGGAAGGAGCGCGGCACTGGATCACGGCGGTGGAGTATGAGGTGAGCGGGGGGAAGCGGAAGGTGACGCTGGAGATGACGCGGAGCGACGACCGGACGTATTGGCGGCTGGGGGTGGCGGGGTTTGGAGAGCTGGGGACGGGGACGCGGCTTGGATTTTGAAGCAGCGAAGAGCAGCGAGAGGCAGCGAGGAACAGCGGAAAGCAGCGGAGAGCAGAAAGAAGCGGCAAAAGCCATGCTTCGCCCGTTCTCAGCTGCCCTCAGCCGCCTTTACCTGCCTTTCCCTGCTTTTACCTGCCCTTAGCTGCTCTTAGCTGTCTTCTGCTGTTTGTAGCGATTTGGAGTGTGCGTGCATGACCGACTGGACGACGCCGAAGACGTGGAGCGTGGACGAGCTGGTGACGGCGCCAGCGATGAACGTGCATGTGCGGGACAACCTGGGGTATTTGTTTTTGAGGCCGCTGGCGAGCAGCGTGCAGGTGAGTGGGACGGCGTATGCGGTGACCTCGACGAGCTGGGTGGAGGTGGACGGGACGAACCTGAGGCTGACGCTGCGGACGGCGAGCGGGCGGGTGGTGGTGGGGTTTTCGGGGACGGTGAACGGAAGCCAGGGGATGACGTTTGGGGCGCGGGTGAGCATTGACAACGGGGCGCGGGTGGAGGTGTGGAGCGACGCGGTGTCGATCTCGGTTGGGGCAACGACGGTGCCGCTGCTGCCGCTGGTGGTGACGGGGCTGAGCGCGGCGGAGCACACGTTTAGCCTGGAGATGCGGGTGAACACGGGGGGTACGACGCTGACGGTGCACCGAGCGGCGGACCGTCCGCTGCGCTTCTGGGTGCTGGAGGTGTAGGGGCCGGGAGGGTGAGAGGATGACCATCGACACGCTGTTTTCGGAGCAAACCTGGGCGCTGTGGGGGCTGCTCGGGACGCTGTTGGGGACGCTGCTGCTGGTCGCGGCGCTGCTGTGGGCCGGCGCGCGGATCGGCGAGCAGGCGCGGGCGCTGTGGCGCTCGGTGCGCGGGCAGCGCGCGGCGGTGATCGCCGCCGTGGACGAGCCGTCCGATCCGCTGGTCGCCCAGCTTGCCGCGCTGTCACGCGTCCCGGCGGGGGTGTGGGCAGCGTTTCTGCCCGCGTTCCTGACCGCGCTGGCCGAGGGGCTGGATCGCGCCTTGAACGGGGACGGCGGGAACCTGTGATCGCGGCGCGGGGCGCGCCGGATGTCGTGACGTGCCCCGCGCCAGATCGTGTGCGAAAGCGGCGCGACCTAGCCGGAGATGCCGGTCAGTGCCCGGCCCGCGTCGAGCAGCGCGCGTACCTGATCGGCGTCGCGCCCTTCGGCGTAGACGCGCAGCACCGGCTCGGTCCCGCTGGGTCGGATCAGCAGCCAGCTATCGTCCGCCAGCACGAACTTGACGCCGTCGAAGGTGTGCACGGCGCGCACGGACTCGCCTGCCAGCTCGGCCGGGGCCGCGGCAGACAGCCGGGCGACCATTTCGGCCTTGGGGACCGGGTTCTTCAGCACGAAGTCCGTGCGCTCGTAGCAGGTGGGGCCGTACTGCGCCTGAAGGTCGGCGACGATCTCGTGCAGGGGGGCGTGCGCGTCCGCCATGATCTCCAACAGCAGCAAGCCCATCAGGATGCCGTCGCCTTCGGGCACATGGCCTTTGATGCTGATCCCGCCGGACTCTTCGCCGCCGATCAAGACATTGCCGTTGAGCATGTGGTCCGCGATGTGGTTGAAGCCGACCGGCGTTTCGTGGACGGTCAGGCCGTGCCTGGCGGCGATGCGATCGAGCATCATGGTGGTGGAGACGGTCTTGACCACGTCGCCGGTCCAGCCGCGCTTTTCGACCAGATAGCGCAGGGCAAGCGCCATGATGGTGTGCGGGTCGACAAACGTGCCGTGAGCGTCCATCGCGCCGATGCGATCGGCGTCGCCGTCGGTCGCCAGACCCACATCGGCGTGATTGGTCTGGATGGTGGCGGCCAGCATGTCCAGGTACTTGCGGATCGGCTCGGGGTGGATGCCGCCGAAGCCGGGGTTCATCTCGCCGCGGATCTCGGTGACATTGCAACGGGTGCGCGAGAGGATGGCGCGGATGGCGGTGCGGCCCGAGCCGTACATCGGGTCGGCCACGATGCGCAGTTCGCCAGCGGAGATCTTGTCGATATCGACCAGCGATTCGAGGTGCTCATAGTAGGCGTTGGTCGGGTTGAAGCGCCGGATCAGATCCTCTTCGAGCGCGCGCTCGTAGCTCATCAGGTTCGGGCCGCGCGCCTCGCGCTGCTGGACCTCGAGGTATTCTTCGACGCGCAGGCATTGCGCGGGCGAGGCCGAGCCGCCATAGCTCGCTTTAAGCTTGAAGCCGTTATAGCGCGGCGGGTTGTGCGAAGCGGTGATCACCACCCCGGCGACGGCCTTCTTGTGCAGGATGTTGTAGCTGATGGCCGGGGTTGGCGCGTCGGTGCGCGACAGCCAGGTGACGATGCCGTTGGCCGCCAGCACGCGCGCCGTCTCGATGGCGAAGCGGTCGGAAAGAAACCGGGTATCGAAGCCGACGACGACCTCGGCCGGGCCGTTGGGCCGCAGTTCGGCGTTGATGTAATCTGCAACGGCCTGGGCGACCAGCCGCAGGTTGGCGAAGGTAAACGTTTCTGCGATGACGGCACGCCAGCCGTCAGTACCAAATCGGATGCTCATGCGCGTCCTCTGTGTGCTCCTGCCGTGGTAGGCAATGGCTCCCGATCCCCCCACGCCCGTTTCTTATAGCACAGGGCGGGGGGTCTGCGCCACTTTCGCGCCGGGATGGACCGGGCGCGGGGGTGCGGGCCGCCTACGAGTGGCCGAGGATCGGATGTGGCCGGTACGGCTCCTCGAGGAACGCCATTTCGTCGGGCGCGAGCGTGACCGAGAGCGCCGCCAGGGCGTCGTCGAGGTGATGCATCTTGGTCGCGCCGATGATGGGCGCGGTGACGCCGGGGCGGTGCAGCAGCCAGGCCAGCGCGATCTGCACAGGCTTGACGCCGCGCCGCTCTGCCAGGGCGAGCACGCGGTCCAGCACGTCGAAGTCGCTGTCGCGGTAGTACATCTCGTGCGCGTAGCTGTCGGACAGGCTGCGGGCCGTCTCGCCGCGGCGGTCGCGCGTGCGGTTGCCGGCCAGAAAACCGCGCGCCAGTGGACTCCAGGGGATGATGCCGACCCCCTGATCGAGGCAGAGCGGGATCATCTCGCGCTCTTCCTCGCGGTAGATGAGGTTGTAGTGGTTCTGCATGGAGACAAAGCGCGTCCAGCCGTGGCGCTCGGCGACGTGTTGAGCCTTGGCGAACTGCCAGGCGAACATGCTGGACGCGCCGATGTAGCGTGCCTTGCCCGCCTTGACCACGTCGTGCAGGGCTTCCATCGTTTCTTCGATGGGCGTCTGGTAGTCCCATCGGTGGATCTGGTAGAGGTCGACGTACTCGACGCCGAGCCGGCGCAGGGAGGCATCGATGGCATCGAAGATATGCTTGCGCGACAGGCCGCGGTCGTTGGGGCCGTCGCCCATCGGGTTGAAGACCTTGGTCGCCAGCACGTAGTCTTCGCGGCGCGTGGTGAAATCACGCAGGGCGCGCCCGGTGACTTCCTCGCTGATGCCGAGCGAGTAGATATCGGCGGTGTCGAAGAAGTTGATCCCGATCTCCAGCGCATGACGGATCAGGGGGCGGCTGGCGTCTTCGTCCAGCACCCAGTCGCGCCACTGCGAGCTGCCGTAGCTCATCATGCCCAGGCACAGGCGCGAGACTTTCAGCCCGGTCTTGCCAAGGGTCACATACTCCATCGCTCTGCTCCTTGCTCTGCCACGTGGGTTCTCTGGTGGATTATCGCCGATGGGGGCCGGCGCTGCCACGCGAAAAAAAAGAGGCCCGCCTGGTGCGAGGCGGGCGGTCAGGTCTCGGTCGGGGGGGCGTTCCGATCAGGCTGTGGCAGTAGGACGGCGCACATTGCGCAGGATCAACAGCAGGATGATCGCGGCGACAAGCGCAGCCACGACGGCGACGATGTCAACACCTTCCACGTCTCCGGCAAGGTCCAGATAGTGGAAGATGAGGCCGCCGGCCAGGCTACCAACGACGCCGCCGGCCAGGTATTCGAGCAGGCTCCGTCCCCGGTTTACGCCCGTCGCCAGGCTGATCAGATAGCCCACAACGAGACCGAGAACAACCCACACGATAAGCGACGTCAACATGGTTGTTCATCCTCCTGTGCGCACTCACGCTCTGTGCCAGAGCAACGTTGGTCGGGCGAAGTTTCAACTCAAATAATAGCAAATATTCTATAAGAATTCCATTAATGCGGACCGATACACACAAACCTGTCATGAGATAAACAATATAAAAAGGTGCGCCTCGTTGCGAAATGATCGTCGCCCACAACGAAAAAGCCCGCCTCGGATGAGACGGGCCGGTATATTTCCGCGGGCAAGACCCGCTATGGCGGCTAGACTTGCGCGGTACCGCGCACGGCGCGCAAGATGACCAGCAAGATCACAGCGCCGATGAAGGCGACCACGATGCTGGCGATGTTGATGCCGCTGACTTCCCCGCCGATGTCCAGCAGGTCCAGCACGAAGCCGCCGATCAGACCGCCGACGATACCGACGACGATGTCTTCCAGCAGGCTCTGTCCACGACGGGTGCCCATAACCACGCTGGCGAGCCAGCCGGCGATAGCACCCACAACGATCCACGCGATAATTGACCCTAGCATGTCTGACTTGTCCTCCTGAGCACCTGGCGCGCGTCGCCTGGGCTTCACTAGTCCGAAAACATATTTTCATCATAGGCCGATATCGGGCGGACGTAAATCGACCAGATGGGGCATTTATCCATAGGCTAAGTGGTCGATTGAGCCGGAGGGTTTTACCGGGCGGCGGGCGCACCCGGCGCAGTTGTGCAAAACCAAAAACTAACTATGATGAAGGCAGATGCTCGCCATGTCTCACCTTAGGAGCCGAACATGCGATCTCGATGGATCATAATTGCTGTGCTCGTGCTGGCCCTGACCGGTCCAGCGTGGTTCGCCCGGGCCGAACCTGCGCTCGCGCAGGGCGGGACGACGCACGTCGTCCAGCCGGGCGAAAACCTCTATCGCATCGCGCTGCGTTACGGAACGACCTGGCCGGTCCTCGCGGCAGCCAATGGGTTAGTGAATCCTAACCTGATTTATGCCGGTCAGGTGCTGACCATTCCGGGGACGGCTCCGCAACCGCAGCCCCAGCCGCCGACCCCCGTGCCTCAGCCCCAGCCCGGCGGGACGTATGTGGTCCAGCCCGGAGACACGCTGTCGCGCATTGCCCTGCGCTTCAACACGACGGTGGCCGCGCTGGTGCAGCTCAATAATATTGTGAATCCGAACCTGATCTATGTCGGCCAGGTGCTCAGGCTCTCCGGCTCGGCTGTGGTGCCGCCCACACCTGTGCCCGGCTTCCCGACCGCCGTGCCCGGCTACCCGACGCCGACACCCGGCGGAGTCTACCCGACGGCGGCGCCCCAGCCGGCGACACCTGTGCCCCAACCCCCCACGTCGGTACCCCAGCCGCAGCCGGGCGGCTTCAGCCTGGGCGGGCATGTCGATAGCTTCGCGTATCCGCAATTGATGCGCCAGGCGGGCATGACCTGGGTCAAGCGTCAGATCCGGTATAACCTGGGCGACAACCCGGACAACGCGGCGGGCGCGATCAACCAGGCGCACAGCCAGGGCTTCCGTATTCTGCTGGGCGTGGTGGGCGACCCGGCCCAGCTTGGCGCCAACCCGACCGCCTATATGGATCAGTTTGCCGGCTATCTGGCGGGGGTGGCGCGGCTTGGCCCGGATGCGATCGAGGTGTGGAACGAGCAGAACCTGGACCGCGAATGGCCGCGCGGGCAGATCAGCCCGGTGATGTACACCCAGATGCTGCAAAAAGCCTACGCCGCCATCAAGGGAGCCAATCCGAGCGTGATGGTGATCAGCGGCGCGCCGGCGCCCACCGGTGCGGAAGGCGCGTTCGGCACGGACCGCGTCTGGAACGACGACCGCTATCTGCGCGGCATGGTGTCGGCAGGCGCGCTCAATTACGCGGACTGCGTGGGCCTGCACTACAACGAAGGGATTGTCTCGCCCGACCAGACCAGCGGCGACCCGCGCGACAACTACTACACCCGCTATTTCTGGGGCATGATCAACACCTACTGGAACATCATCGGCGGCGCGCGCCCGCTGTGCTTCACCGAGCTGGGCTACGTGTCGCCGGAAGGCTACGCCCCGCTGCCTGCCGGGTTCGAGTGGGGCGCGGGGAACACCGTGGCCGAGCAGGCCGCCTGGCTGGCTCGCGCGGCGCAGCTTTCGGCGAGCAGTGGCCGTGTCCGCCTGATGATCGTGTGGAACGTGGACTTCACCACCTACGGGGCGGACCCGGCTGCCGGCTACGCGATCGTGCGGCCCGGCGGGAGCTGCCCCGCCTGCCAGGCGCTGGACGCCGTCATGCCGTAAGCCGCGGGCCACACCTGCGCAATGAACGATCAGGGGCGCCCGCGCGGGCGCCCCTGGCTGTTCTGCCCCTGTTACGGCGTGTGATTGCGCAGGTAGCGCAGTAAGAACACGCTCCCCAGCACGATCAGCGCGCTGACAATCTGCCCGACGATATAAGCCGGGACTTCCGGCTCCAGCGCGCCGAGCACGCTGAACGCCACCACCCCGATCAGCGCGAGGCCGTCGATCACCAACAGCAGCGTGCGGAGATTGGCGGACATACGCTCCCCCTGGCACGGATCCCGTTGCGGTGTGCAGCTCGCTCTGCCGCAGCGCTTAGTCCGACGATGTCTCTCTCTGTAATTGTACACCATCCGCCACGCGCGCCCAGCCCGCCGCCACTTCATTAAGGCGGCGGATTTGAATCCATGCAGGCTTCATGCTTTCGAAACAGTATCGCGGTGCTATAGGCCGAAAAACGTAAATAATGATATTGTGTAGCCAGGGGGAACATACGTAACAGGTGTTTGCGTGGGGGAGCGTTATGTCACGCGAGACCTTGGTTCGGCGGATCATAGCCTTCTTGAAACGCCCCGATTCCGTCGAAGATGCCCGCCGCGAGTCAACGCAGCGTTCGCTGGAGCCGGACGACCTGCCCGCCCGCTATTACGGACCCGGCGAGCAGGACACCTCGCCCGAGGCTGAGGCCGTCGCCAAAGAGCTGCCGGATCACCCGCTTGAGGCTGACGAGGAAGCAGCACCCTACTACGCCTCGCGATTGGACGCGTTGTTGTTGCGGGCCGTCCAGCAGTTCAACGCCCGCACCGGCTACCTCTTGCGCTGCGAGGGCGAGGGACGGCTGCGCTACTGCACGGGGCGCGATGCGTCCGGCCATTACATCGCGCACAGCGAGATCGACCCGGATCGCCGGGCGATCACCCACGCTCTGGCGACCGGCGAGGCGCAGGTCTCGGTCTACCGTGGTTGGGACAACCAGGCTCGCGCTGTGCTGTGCGGGCCACTGTGGGAGCGCGACGAAATTGTCGGGCTGCTCTACCTGGAAAGCCCGGCGCGCAGCCGCCTGCATCGCGTGGTGTTCGACATCTTCTGCGCCCAGTTCGCGCGGATGCTCGCCGCCGAAACCGTCTGAACTGCCTGCCTGGGCGGTGAGAGCGCAACGTGAATGAGCCTGGCTGCGGCCAGGCTCATGATTTTCCGGGGCGTGGCAGCGCGCTATGGGCGCTCGAAGATCCCCAGCCGGAATGCCTCGCCGCCCCGGCGGTACGCCTCTCGCTGTTCGGCGTCGGTGGCAGGCCGCCACTGCTTCGGACCCTCCGGGCGCACGCTGTCGCCCCCGCGCCCGAACAGCCTGCCCAGAAAGCCGCGCTTTTCCTCGTGCTTGGGCGGCGCAAACGCCAGTGCCTCGCGCGTCTCCGCACGGACCGTCTTGCCGGTCAGCGCGTTTTTGCGACGGACGCGGTCGGTGCGCTCGATGAATTCGCCGTCGCGGGCGATGCGCACGGTTCGCTCGTCGCGGCCCTCGCTGTAATCGCGCCGGAAGGTGAACTTCCACGAGCCGTCGGCGTAGGCGATTTCTTCGCTCTGGATGCGCTTGACCAGCCGCCCTTCCAGTGCCGGATAGTCCGGGCCGAAGAATTCCCAGCTTTCGCGGATGCGCCGCCCGCTGTCGCCGCCGAGCGGCTCTTCGACGCGGATATAGCGCACGGTGCCCTCGACCGAGGCGTCCGGCGCGGGCGCGGTGAATTGGCCTGCTGCGATCGGGCGGGTGCGCGCGTCTTCACGCGAGGTGATCGGCGCAGGGGCGGCGGCTTCGACAGCCGGTGCGGGTGCAGCTTCGGGCACGGCTTCGGGCGCGACCGAAGGCGCCGCCTCGGCAGGCGCGGCCACTTCGGCAGGTTCGGCGCGGGCTGCCGCACCGAATAGGATCGCAGCCAGCTCCGGCGACAGCTCTTCATCCCAGTCTTCGGGGCGGGTGACGCGCACCGTGGACGGCTCCGGTGCAGTCGGCGCGGGAGACGGGGCGCTTTCGGCTTCGGGCGCCGCTTCTGCGAGGGCGGGCGCCTCTGCTTCGGGCGCGGTTTCGACGGGCGCTTCCGCTTCGGCTTCGCCTTCTTCGACTGCTGCCCCGGCTTCTGGTTCGGCCGGCGCGACCGTTTCTGTGCCTGTTTCTGCGGCAGCTTCCGCGATCGCGCTCTCCGGACCGGGCGCGGCTATCTGTTCATCCGGCGCGGCGGGAACCGGCTCGACCTCCACCGGCGGGCCGGGCGCCGCTTCCGGCTCTGGCGGGGTGGCTTCGTCCGGCGGGGGCGACAGGGCCAGCTCGTGTTCCGGCGCGAGGGGTGTTTCGGGTTCGGGCTGGGCGGCGTCGACGGCTTCCGGCGCGGGCATGTCGCGTAGCGGCTCGCCGGCGTCGGCAGGGGGCACGGGTTCGAGGGGCAGCCTACCGCCGACCGGCGTCTCCTGGACGATGCGCGGCGGCCGGTCACTTTCGGGAATCATCTCCTCGTCCGGCTCGAGCGCCAGTTCGCCCGTGGGCAGGTCGGCATCGGCCAGCGGCGTCTCGACCGGCTGCCCGGTGTCCGGTTCTGGTTCGTCCGTCTCGTCGCCCATCTCGCCGGTGCCCGGCAGGCGCTCGTCGGCGTCGTCGAGCGGGTCGGGATCGTGCGCGGGGCGCTGTTCCGGCGTGGTCATGGTTATCCATCCTTTGCGCGTGCTGTTCTATCAGTATTATACGATCGCGGCGCGACCGCTGCCCTGCCGGGCGCGGCGCGAGGGGGTGACTCTCACCGACCGTAGATGGACCAGGCGATCAGAAGCTGGGCGGCGAAATAGGTGCTGAGCACCCAGAAATCCGCGCTGCGAAACCGCCCGCGAAAGCGATCGACCGCCAGGGCCGCATCCGACGCGACGAATAGATATGCCCCGGCCAGCGCGAGAAACGTGCCGTCCTGGCTGGTCTCGATCCAGCGGTTGGCGGCCTGGTAGGCCATGATGAGGATCACGCCCATGTAGATCAGCACGGGGACGCGCATCGCGCCCAAGTGCGGCCACAGCCAGCGCAGCATCACCGCGCCAAAGAGCACGAAGGGGATGACATACAAAAGCGGCGCCTGCCCGCTGCTCTCGTGGGTGAAGGCGGCGATGTAGAAGATGTGGGCGATGAGGAAGCTCAGCAGGCCGGGCAGAAAGCGATCGGGAAACATCAGGAACACGTCCCCGGCCAGCGAGGCCAGCAGCCCGGCCACGATCAGTACGTGATAGGTCTGCGAGATCGGCTCGTTTGCCAGCAGGGCCACGCCGATGATCAGCAGCGTGGTGAGCGGCTTGAAGACGTATTCGCCGCGCCTGGAAGCGCGATACTTCGAGATGATCGTCAGCGTCGCCGAGAGAACCGCCAGGATCGTCAGCGCGATCGAGAGCGCGATCGGCATAAGAGGCTCCTTTCGCGCCTAATCGGGCCAGGTGCCCGTCTGGATCCGCCACTCGCGGAACCATTCCCAGGTGCGCGCCAGGCCATCGTGCACGCGGGTTTGCGGGTTGAAGCCGAGCAGGCGGCGGATCTTGCTGTTGTCGCAGTAGGTGATGGGCGGATCGCTGGGCGGAGTGGGCACGTCGCGCGTGTGGAGCTTCCGCCCGGAGAGGGTTTCGAGCACATCGATGAACTCGCGCAGCGAGATCGGCGCGCCGACGCCCAGGTTCAGGATCTCGTAGCCGAGCGGTTGGTCGAGCGCGGCGATCACCCCCTGGACGGTGTCGTCGATGTAGGTCCAGTCGCGGTGGATGTCGCCCCTGTTGAAGATGGGGATGGTCGTGCCGTCCAGCAGGGCGTTCATCACACGCAGCGGCATCATATCCGGGCGCCCCGCCGGTCCGTAGACGTTGAAGAAGCGCAGGATGGTCACGTTGAGGCCGTGCAGATGATGGTAGGTGTGCGCCAGCAGTTCGGCGGCGCGCTTGCTGGCCGGGTAGGCGGCCAGGGGGCGGTCGGCCGGGTCGGTCTCGACGAACGGCAGCGTCTTGGTCTCGCCATAGACCGAGGATGTCGAGGCGAAGACGAAGTTCTCCACGCCGTGGCGCTGCGCCGCTTCGAGCAGGTAAAACGTGCCGGTCAGATTGACGTCGAAATAGAGCTTGGGCTGGCGCATGCTTTCGCGGACGCCGGCCATCGCGGCCAGATGCGCCACGCGCCGCACGCCGTGTTCGGCGAAAAGCGCTTCGACCGTTGGCTCGTCGCGGATGTCGCCCTCGACCAGCGTGAAGTGTGAATACCCGGCCAGCCGCCGGACGTTATCGCGCTTGATGGCGGGATCGTAGTAGTCGTTGAAATTGTCGATGGCGACCACCCGATCGCCGCGCTCCAGCAGGGCGCGGGCGAGGTGGCTGCCGACGAACCCCGCGCCGCCGGTGATGAGAATGGTCATAGGGCTGTCCTTTCGAGGCGAGTGACCACGCTAGCGCACGCCCCCTTGCAGGATCAGGCGTCCGTCTTCGATGGAGAGGCTGTCGCGGTAGAACACGGCGCTGCCGTTGATCTCGCGGAAGGGGCGCACCAGAGCGTCGTCCAACTGGGCCGAGACGTTATTGAGCACAAAAGCGGGCACGTTCAGGCCGCCGACGTTGGCGGAGTCAATCGCCAGCGAGATATTGCCCTCGGCGTCGAACTCCGGCGACACGGAGACGGTGAGCGGCACGGTGATCCCATAGCGCGACAGCTTGCCGTAGAAGGTGATCAGCCCGTCGTCCAGCCCGACCTGCACATCCTCAAACGGGAAGGCGTGCCCGTTCTCGTCGGCGAAGGCTTTGCCTTCCAGGGCCATCCACGACGAGATCTGCTGCTCGTAGACGGTGATGTAGAACCAACGCTGTGTCGCTGCCTGGTTGGTGGCGCGGGCGATCTCGTCCTTGAACGCCTGCGCGTCGGCCTGGCTCGGCCGGAAATTGCGCGTGACGGGCGGCGCGGGCGCGTTCTGGTCGATGTAGATCAGCGCGCCGACGACCAGCCCGCAGCACAGCAGCGGGATGAGCACGATCGACAGGCAGCACCCCCCGCATCCTTCGAACAGACCTGGCATTCCTTCCCTCGCCTCTTACACGCCGCGCGCGCTTGTGTATTGTACACCACTACGCAGCTTTGCTCTAACCCGTCGCGCCGCTGGTACAATACGGGCAGGCCGGGGCGCGGCAGCCCTGGTAGCATAGGGCAACGGGGGAGCGGGCGCGCGTTGGCCGCCCGTACGGACGCGATGTAGACGATGCTTCGCCGCGACTTGCTTGTGACGCTGGCCTGGTTTTTGCTGGCGGGCGCCGCCGTGGCTACGGCGCTGCTGGCCCTGTACCTGCTGCCGGGCGGGTGGGGGCTGTTACTGGCGGCGCCGGCAGCCGGGCTGGCGCCGGCGGGGGTGCTGGCTCGCCGGCGGCTGCACAGCACCGCGTTGCTGGCACGCGCGCTGGGGCTGGCCGCGGTCGCGCTGATGGCCCTCGGTGCCTATGCGCTGCGCCCGACCGGGCGCGCTCTCGTTCACTTCCGCCCGACTCCCCAGCCCGAAGTGTACATCGGCGCTGCGGGGGTGATCGTCCCGGCGTTGGGCGCGCTGACGTTGGCCGGGGCGCTGGCGCTGGCCGGGCACACGATCGCGCCACCGCGCCCGCGCGCGATCGGGCTGGGCGCATACGCCGGCGGGCGGCGGGCGCGCCTGGCGGCGGTGGCAGGCGGGCTGGTGCTGGCGGCCCTGGCCGAGATCAACGCCGGGCTGCTCGGCCTGCGCGGGCTGGCGGGCGCGGGTCCGGATGTGCAGTTCGCGCTGCTGGTGGGCGGAACCGCGCTGCTGGCGCTGGGCCTGGGCGGGGTCGGGCGGCCCGGCCGGCCTGGGCGCGCGCTGCGGATCGAGCTGGGCGTGGTGCTGGCGCTGAGTGCGGCGGCGCTGGCGGTGCGCTTCTGGATGCTGGCAACCAGCGTACGGACGCTGGTGGATGAGGGGCACTTCGCGCTCGGCATCGCCTACGTGTGGCAGTATCCGGACCTGCGCCTGCTGGAGCCGATGCCGACCGTCGCCTCGTTCCCGTTCCTGTATTCCTATCTCCAGGCGCAGGCCGTCGCGCTGCTTGGACGGGACCTGGACGGCCTGCGCGCCGCGAGCGCCCTGCTCGGCGGCCTGACCGTCCCCGCGCTGTACCTGCTGGCGCGCACACTCTACGACCGCCTGACCGCGCTGCTGGCCGCGCTGATCCTGCTCACCTTCGTGCCGCATCTCCATTTCAGCCGCCTGGGGCTGAACAATATTGCCGATCCGCTGTTCGGGACGCTGGCGCTGGCGCTGCTGGCGCGCGGCGTGCAGACCGGTCGGCGGCTCGATTTTGCGCTGGGCGGCGCGGCGCTGGGCCTGACGCAGTATTTCTACGACGGCGGGCGGATGCTCTTCCCGGTTCTGGCGGCGACCTGGCTAGGCGCAGGGCTGCTGGTGTGGCGGCCCCGGCCCGCGTGGCGCGGCCTGCTGATCGCACTGGTGGTCTTCGTGCTGGTCGCGGCGCCGGTCTATCTGGCGCTGATCGGGCTGGACTTGCCGTTCTTCAACCGCCTGGACAGCGCCGGTTTCAACCCGGAGTATTGGGCGCGCGACCGTGAGCCGGACACGCTGGCGACCCGCTGGACGCACTTCAAGCACGCCGCCGCGCTGCTCGTCAATTCGCCGGAAAACACCTACCTCTACTACTACCTCTATCTGGGCGGGACGCATCCGCTGGTTCATGAGGCGCTGGTGCCTGCGTTTTTGCTGGGCGTGGTCCTGGCCGGGTGGTGGTGGCGCAGACCGGGCGTGCTGCCGCTGCTGTGGGTGCTCGGCACGCTGATCGGCAACGCGCTGATCGTGGAGAGCGCCGTCTCGACGCGCTACGTCGTGGTCTTTCCGGCGCTGGCGCTGCTGGTGGCGGTTGGGCTGCGCTGGACCTGGCGGCTGGTCGGGCCGTGGGGCCGGTGGCGCGGCGCCGCCGAGAAGGCCCTGATCGGCGCCGGGCTGGGGATTGCGCTGTGGCAGGGCGGGCTGTATTTCGGCCCGTTTCTCGACGGGTTCAACCAAGAGGTCCGCGCCCACATCGATTATGACGTGGACGATGCGTTGCTGCGCGCGCGTGCCTTTCCCCCCAACACGCATCTGGTGATCGTCGGCAACGATACCCTGCCCGAGATCGACACGCGACGGCATCTGGCGTTTCTGCGCGACGATTTGACCGTGACCGTGCTGACCACTGCCGAGTTCGCCCGGCTGGATTTTCGCCTGCTGCCGGCAGAGGGCGATCTGGCGTTCTTCCTGCCGCCCGATGACCCGGCCTCGATCGCGCGCGTGGTGAGCGCCCTGGGCGCAGCGGGCCCCTTCGAGAGTCCCTACGACCTGCCTCGCGAGAAAATGCTGGTGTTGTATTACGTGCCCCGCTAGCGGCTGTGAGGGACGTTGAAGACCGGCTCATGAGGAAAGCCGGCGTGACGCATAGAGGGATCGGGCTTGCCCGGCCTGCGCCCGATGCCGGGTCGTAGGCACGGCCGGTCCGGCAGCGGGCGAGGCTTGCATCACCCCCTACGAAAAGCCCAGAAGCGCGGGAGGTAACATGCGCCGGATAAAGGTGCCCGGCGCGTGTCTTTGTACAATCTTAACTTGACAGATAGAACATTTGTTCCTATACTGGAAGCGATGTGTGATTGAGGCAAGCCGGTTGCGGGCGAATACACACCGTTGCGCCGGGCGGAACTCGCCAGCCCCACAAGGAGACACAACATGGCACATGCGATAGCCTGGTTCGAGATCCCTGCTGTTGATTTTGAGCGTGCTGTGGCATTTTACGGCGAAGTCCTGGGCCGCCCGCTGTACCCGATGGCCGATCCGTCGGGTAACGAAGTCGGCCCGGATGGCGCGCGGATGGCGGTGTTCAGCGACCCGTCGGAGATCGGCGCGATCAATGGGGCAGTCGTCTTCACGCAGAATCAGAAGCCCGCGCGCGACGGCACGGTCGTTTACCTGTATGTGGACGGCGATCTCAACACGGCGCTGAACCGCGTCGAACCCGCAGGTGGCAAGGTCATCACCCCGAAGACCCTGATCGCCGAAGGGATGGGCTACTGGGCGCACTTCGAGGATACGGAAGGCAATCGTGTCGGGCTGTTCTCGATGCAGTAGGCGCGCGGCTGGCCCGACGGCATACCCGCCCCTGAGGGCCGGCACCGGTTTGGTTTCGTCGGCGCGTTAAATCCCCCAAACCCCGTGCAACGCGCCGGTGAACGTTGGGCGGCTCTCCCCCCAAGGCCGCCCAGCCTTTTTCTCTACACAACACACCGCCGGGCGGCTGTGGCTCCCGGCGGTGTGCTCAACCCTGTAGCTAGGCGAGGACAGAATGCGTTATCCGGCGCGCCGGATGTCTTCACCGCGGAACGGCTTGCCGAACAGCGGCGCCAACAGACAGAAGTCAAATACTCCGGCCGCCAGCGGGATCAGGCCGATAATAACCAGAATCCAGCCTGCTGTGTCGCCGACGACCTGCCAACCGAGGATGATGAGGACAATCCCAACCACAGCGCGCACAATGCGGCCGTTCGTACTGGCGAGAAAGCGAATTAAGCCGTCCATGCTCTTCTCTCCTTGAAAAAGAAACAAGTCTACGTTCTTTAGTATAGCACCGGCTGCTGACAGGGCTGCTGGCGAATTGGTCTATATATCGATGTCGGGAGTCGATTCGGCCGGTGGCGCCGTGCTGACCAGGATCTTGTCCACGCGCCGCCCGTCCATGTCCACGACCTCGAAGCGGTAGGGTCCCCAGTGGAAGTGCGCGCCCGTCTCTGGAATGGCGCCGAGCCGGTCCATCACGAAGCCGCCCAGCGTCTCGAAGGCGCCGCGCTCCTCGCCGGGGAGCGGCCCAAAGTGCAAGATCTCGCGCGCTTCGTCGATCGTCATCAGGCCGTCGAGCAGCCAGGAACCGTCTTCGCGCTGCACGGCCTGGGGATGGCGCAGTTCGCTCAGCGAGGGGAGATCGCCGACGATCGTTTCGAGGATGTCGTGTTCGGTGACCAGGCCCTGAATCCCGCCGTGCTCGTCGATCACCAGCACGCTATGCTCCGGGCTGCCGCGAAGCTGTTCGACCAGCCGGGTGACCGAGGTTGTTTCGGGCACGAAGCGCGCGGGTCGCGCGATCTTCTCCAGGTTGAGCGGCTCGCCGCCGAGAAGCTGCGCCACTAGATCGTTGCTGTGAACAATGCCCACCAGGTTATCCAGGCTGCCGCGGCCCACCGGCAGGACGGCGTGGTGGCTGCCGCTCAGTTTGGCGCGGATCGTCTCCGGCGAATCCTGGACATCCAGCCAGACCAGTTCGGTGTGCGGCGTCATGAGGGCGCTGACGTGGCGTTCGTCCAACCGGAAGACGCTGGCGACCATATCCTGCTCGCTGCTGAGGAAGACGCCCGCCTCGGTCCCCTCTTCGATCATGATGCGGATCTCTTCCTCAGTCACCGGCGCCTCGCCTGTAGCCCGCAGACCGAGCAGCCGGACGACCAGCGTGGTCGAGGCACTCAGCAGGCGCACCAGCGGCCCGGCCAGCCGCGAGAGATGCATCATTGGCCCGGCGACGGCGGCGGCGATGCCTTCCGGGTTCTGAAGCGCGATCCGCTTGGGGACCAGCTCGCCGATGACCAGCGAGAGATAGGTGATCGCCAGCACGACCAGCGCCAAGCCGATCGCGTCGCTATACGGTGCCAGTGCCTCGATCTGGCGCAGTTCATCCCCGATCAGCCGGGCGATGGTCTGCCCGCCGAACGCGCCCGCCAGCACCCCCACCAGCGTGATCCCGATCTGGACGGTGGACAGGAAACGGTCGGGCGCGGCGGCCAGGGTCAGGGCAGCGCGCGCGCCGCGGCTGCCGCGGTTGGCCCGATCTTGCAGGCGTGCCTTGCGGGCCGAAACCACCGCCAGTTCGGACATCGCAAACAGGCCGTTGACGATCACCAGCGCCAGGATAACGGTGATTTCGATCAGAATGCGCGACATGGGCTTTTTCTTTCGGTTGCATGCGCGGTCAGACATCCGCTGCTGCTTCTATTGTAACGGTTGTAACGGTGTTCGCGGTGCAGAGACGGCACAACGGCTGGCAGGCGAAGCGGCATTCCATCTGGATTTTTGAGATAATTGTGATTAGAATTGAGTGAATTCTCACACATCGAGCCTCGTCGTCTCCCTACGCTTCCCTGGCTGCGATTGGAGCTTGCGCCCTGGCGCGCACTGGAGTGCTGCATGACGATGGTTACCCGCACCGGCACGCATCCTGCCGTCCGCGCTCACGAAGAGAAGCGCGCATCGCTGCTTGGCACGCTGGTGGTGCTGTTCAAGCTGCGTATTGTCCTGCTGCTGGTTTTTGCCGCGGTGGGCGGTGCGCTGCTCGCCGCGCACGGACGCCCGACCTGGGGGCAGATGGCGCTGCTGCTGCTGACCGGCACCATGTCGGCGGCGGGGGCCTCGGCGCTGAACCAGTACCTCGAACGCGACAGAGACGCGCTCATGAAGCGCACGGCCCGGCGCCCGCTGGTGACGGGCGAGGTCAACCCGCGCGCTGCCCTGATCGCCGCCAGCGCCCTGGTGATCGGTGCCAGCGCCATCGCGTTGCTGGCCGGCAACCCGCCGCTGGCGTTCTTCCTGGCGCTTGGCGCGTTCATCTACGTGGGTGTTTATACCCTCTGGCTCAAGCCGCGCAGCGTGCTCAATGTTGTGATCGGCGGGGCGGCGGGCAGCGCAGCCGTCCTGAGCGGGGGCGCGGCAGCCGGCCAGTGGACCGATCCGGGCGTGCTGGTTCTGGCGGCGCTGCTGTTCACCTGGTCGCCGATCCACTTCTGGGCGCTGGCGCTGGCCTACCGCAAGGACTACAGCCGGGCGGGCGTGCCGATGCTGCCGGTGGTGTCCAGCTCGCGCCAGGCGCTGTTCTGGATGCTGGTGCACGCGCTGGCAACCGGCTTCTTTGGGCTGCTGCTGGCGCTGCACGGGGCGCTGGGGTGGCTCTATGTGCTGCCGGTTGGTCTGGCGACCGCCTGGCTGCTCCGCGAGTCGGTCCTGCTGCTGTCGAATGCCACCGCGCCGCGGGCGATGGCGGTTTTTAAGGTGTCGAACCTGTACCTGAGCATTGTGCTGCTGGCGGTGGCGGTGGTGTCGATGCTCTGACCGGCGAGGGGACAGCAACCGGGAACGGCGCGGGCCGATCTTTCGCGTGAGGATCGGCCCGCGTGTTTTGGGGTGGCATGGTGTGGGGCAGCGCCGGTTGTGGCACGATTGGGCCTTGTGTGCGGCCCGTGCGAAATACGGGAGTCAAACGCGCGATGGTGGGACAGCGGGCGGTTCCTGTGAGAACGTCCAACACCGCCGCTCCCCGTTAAATGTATACCACGCTCTGGCTATCGACATCCAGCCTATCTCTCTTGACATCACGACTTGATCTCCTGTATGCTGAAAGCACATTCTGTTATAGCGAATATCATTCCACATTATGGAACGCTCCGAATGATTCAATCGATCATCAAAGCTGTTCAGATCATGAAGTTGTTCAGCAGCGGCGAGCCGCGCCTGACGCTGGGTGAGATCAGCGCCCGCCTGGGCATCCCCAAGAGTACCGCACATAACATTCTCAAGACGCTGATCTCCGAAGGATTCATTGAGAAGGTGGAGGGCGACGCCTATGCACTGGGAACGGCGATTATCGCGCTGACGCAGGGGGTGCGTGTCAATGTGGAGCTGCGCGACCGCGCCGCGCCGCTGGTGCGCGAGCTGGCCGATCTGTGTCGCGAGTCGGTTTATCTGACTGTCCGGGACGGCGACGCGGTGCTGTACATCTACGCGGTCGAATCCTCGCGGCGGCTGCTGGCACGCACGGCGGTGGGCGACCGCGCTCCGCTGCACTGCACGGCGGTAGGCAAGTCGATCCTTGCCGCGTTGCCGCCGGAAGAGGTCGAGCAAATCATCACGCGCGCAGGGCTTCCGGCCTTCACGCCGCATACCCTGACCGATCCCGACGTGCTGCGTGCCGACTTAGAGCAGACACGGCAGCGCGGTTACGCCATCGACAACCAGGAGCACGAGGTGCGTACGTTCTGCCTGGGGGCAGCGGTGCTGGACGGGCAGGGGCACGTCATTGGGGCGTGCAGCGTCTCCGGCGCGGATCGCGAGCTGATCGGGCGGCGCCGGGACGCGCTCGCGCCACAGGTGGTCGCCACCGCGCAGGAAATTTCACGGCGGATGGGCTATGTGCCCGCCACGCCGGCGCGGGTTGTGGACGCACCGCGCCTGTCGAAGCGCCGCCAGGCCGCAGCGGATTAACGACGATGTTCGAGAGTGAGCCTGTTTTTACACAGCGAGACGATCGGCCTGCGGCCCACTGCGCGACTCTCGCCGCACTGGCTGACGGTACGCTGCTGTGTGCGTGGTTCAGCGGCGCGTACGAAACCGCGCCGGACGTCGCCATCCTGGCGGCACGGCGCCCGCCGGGCGCGCCCGGCTGGAGCACCCCTCTGGTGATCGCGGCGGTGCCGGGGCGCTCGCTGGGGCAGCCGGTCTTCCTGCCCCGGCACGACGGCGCGCTGTGGCTGTTCTTCGACGTAATCATGGACCGCGACTGGACGAGCGCGGTCCCACACTGGCAGTGCTCGGCCGACGGCGGGAGCACGTGGAGTCCCCCGGCCCCGTTGATGGAGACGCCGGGGCTGATGTTTCGCAGCAAGCCGCTGGTGCTGCCCGGTCGGATCATCCTGCCAGCTTATAACGAGCGTGCCTGGCAGTCGCTGATGCTGATCTCGGACGACGATGGGCGCTCGTGGCGGCAGACCGCGCCGCTGGTCAGCCCCGCCGGCAATATCCATCCCTGTGTCGCGCCGCTTTCGGACGGGCGGCTGTTGGCCTATCTACGCACGGGCGGCGCGGGCGGCGTTATCTGGCGGGCGGAATCGGCGGACGGGGGCGAAAGCTGGACGGAGCCGGAGCCGACTACCATCCCCAACCCGAATTCAGGCATCGACCTGATCCGGCTGGCGAGTGGGCGGCTGGCGCTAGCCTTCAACGACAGCGACCGGCTGCGGACGCCGCTGTGCGTCGCGCTGGCCGGTGAAGACGAGTGCTGGCGCTGGAAGCGCACCATCGAGGACGGGCATGCCGAGTACTCATACCCGACGCTGCTGCAGACCGGCGCGACGATCCACCTGGTCTATACCGCGCGGCGTGAGCACATCCACTCGGCGCATTTTGATGAAGCCTGGCTGCTGGAAGGTGAGGTAAGCAGTGAGCTTGCGTATCAGGGGCGTCATCGTCCCGCTGTTGACGCCGTTTGACCGCCACGGCGCACTCGACCATGCCGCGATCGGGCGGCTGGTTGAGTTCCTGATCGAGCGCGGGGTGCACGGCCTGTTCCCCGGCGGGACGACCGGCGAGGGGCCATTGCTCTCGCCAGAAGAGCGCCGCGCGCTGGCCGAGACGGTGGTCCGGGCGGCGGACGGGCGCATCCCGGTCATCATTCACACCGGCGCGATCACGACGCGCGAGGCGGTTGAGCTGACGCGTCACGCGCAAAGCTGCGGCGCGTCGGCAGCGGCGCTGATCACGCCCTACTACTTCCACTTCCCGGATGAGGCACTGTTCCGGCACTTCGCCCAGGTCTGCGAGGCGGTGCCAGACTTTCCGATCTATCTCTACAACAACCCCGGTGTGACCGGCAACACGATCGACGCCGGGCTGGTGGTGCGTCTGGCGGAAACCTATCCGCACGTCACCGGCATGAAAGACAGCAGCGGGCATCTCGAGAACCTGCTGCGCTGCATGACGCTGCACGACGGCGCCTTTAACACCGCCAGCGGCAACGACGGCGATATCTTGGCGGCGCTGGCGCTGGGCATCGATGCTTGCGTGTCCGGCAACGCTAACTACGCCCCAGAGCTGATCACCGCCCTCTATCACGCGGCGGTGTCCGGCGACCTGGTACGGGCGCGAACGCTGCAGCGGCAGGTTAACGCGCTGCGCGAGATCCTCGAGGACGGGCGTGACCTGTCGTTGTTCAAGGCGATGCTCGACGTGCGCGGCCTGCCGGTCGGGACGGTGCGCGCTCCGCTGCTGCCTGCGCCTGAAACCGTCGTCCGCCGCAAGTGGGCGCAGGTGCAGGCACTTGAGGTGCTTGACCTGCGTCTTGCCTGAAGCTGGAGTTGGCCCTCACCCGAAACCTCTCTCCCTGTGCGCCTCGCCTCGGGAGAGGGGCTTGAGCGACGCGGCGTTTTCCGCTCTCCGCAACGAAGTCGCAGAGCGAGAGAGGCAGAGGGTGAGGGGGTTCGAGGGGCTTCACCGCGTGGCACGGGTTGAAGCTCATAACCGCTCTTAGGAAAGTTTTGCGCAGAAAGGAGGAGCGCACGCCGCCGTTTATCGCTTGATAAAGCCCGAAGTTGGCCCATCTCAACGAAGAGTGATTTGAGGAGCGAACTGCGATGAAGAGAATCGGACGTCCTTTCGGTGTGATGCTGGTGCTGCTGGCGCTGCTACTCCCCGCGGCGGCCAGCGCACAGGGCGACGTTGTCACCCTGGAATTCTGGGGCGGCTGGACCGGTCCGGACGGTGATATCATGGACCAGCTTGTCCAGCAATGGAACTCCGAACATCCTAACATTCAGATTACCCTCACCCGCCAGCAGTGGTCACCGCTGTTTGACGCCTTCGTCGTGGCCTCGGCCTCGAACGAAGCGCCCGACATCCTGGCGATGCACCCGCAGGAGCTGGCGCAGTTCATCGTGCTGGACCTGCTGACGCCCCTGGATGACCTGATTGCCGGATCCGAGATCCTCAAGCCTGAGAACTACCTGGAAAGCGCGTGGAACCCGAACATCTACGAGGGCACACTCTACGCCATCCCGCTCGACCTGCACATGCACGGTCTGTACTATAACCTGGATCTGTTCGAGCAGGCCGGGATCGAGAACCCGCCCACGACCGGTGCAGAGCTGATCGAGATCGGCAAGCAGCTCACGGTGGATGCCAACGGCAACCACCCCGACGACGAGGGTTTTGACCCTGATAATGTCGTCCAGTACGCGATCAACATGCACTCCAACCATCACGCCTTCTTCCAGTGGTGGGCGCTCTATCGCCAGCTCGGCGGCGAGCTAATCTCCGAGGACGGGACCGAGTGCGCGATGGACATTGACAAAGCCGCACAAGCGTGGCAGTTCCTGCAAGACCTGGTCTACACGCACCATATCGCCCCACAGGGGCAAACCGACTATGCCCGCGACTTCCTCTCCGGCCGCACCGCCATGCTGATCGACGGTCCGTGGCAGATGCCGGCCTTCGAGGCTGCCGAGGCCGAAACCGGGTTCCGCTGGGCGTCGGCCAAGTACCCGCAGGTGTTCGAGGAGAACTACGCCGTGTGGGGCAGCGGGCACAACCTGACGCTGCCGTCAAAGGTTGCCGATCCGGAGAAGCGCGACGAGGCACTCCAGTTCATCGAATGGCTGGCCGCCAACTCGACCGCCTGGGCCCGCGCCGGCCAGCTTCCGGCCTACCGTGAGGTGATGGAGTCCGAGGAGTTCCGCGCGATGTACGGGCGCGAGGCGTTCATCGAAATGATGCCGTACGAGGTCTTCCTGCCCGGCATCCCCGCCTATAACGAGATCTTCGCGTCCAACGCGCCCACGCCCATGATGGTGATGGCGCAGAGCATCATGCTGGAGCAGGCGGACCCGGTCACCGCCGCGCAGACAGCCTGCGACGAGATCACGTTCATCTTGCAGATGCAGTAACTCGAAACGAGCCGCAATTCGGCGGGTGATGGAGTGGCCTGTTCGCCTGGCCACTCCATCCCGCTTCATCATTGATTGCAGGTGATCGCAGGAGCTGTTATGCGCGTTCTGCCACGTCCCCGTACGAGTGCCGTCGCCAGCACCGCGAGCGGCACGGGCCACCTGTATTCCCGGTGGACGCCCTACCTCTTTCTGCTGCCCTACCTGTTGACCTTTCTGACGTTCCGGCTGGGGCCGTCGCTCTTTGGGCTGGGGATGTCGTTTACCCGGTGGTCGATTGTCGGCTCGCCGGAGTGGGTCGGCACCGCCAATTACGAGCTGATGCGCATCGACCCACGCCTGGAAGCGGCGCTCAAAAACACGGCTTTCTTCACCGGTCTGACGGTTCCCCTACTAGTGGTGCTCAGTCTGGCGCTGGCGATCTTCCTCAACCAGCCGCACAAAGGCCGCGCGCTGGGCCGGGTCGCCGCGTTCACGCCCTATGTCCTGATGTCTACTGTGGTTGGTGTGCTGTGGACGTGGATTCTTGAAAAAGACTTCGGGCTGCTGAACGCCTATCTAAACAAACTGGGCATCGGCGGGCTGCCGTGGCTGGTCAGCCAGGATGTGGCGCTCTATGGCATCATTCTCACCACGGTTTGGTGGACGGTGGGCTACGGCATGGTCCTGTTTTTGGCAGGCCTGCAAGACATCCCTGCCGAGCTGTACGAGGCGGCGCGCATCGACGGCGCCGGCCCCCTACACCTGCTGCGGCACATTACTCTGCCGCTGCTCGCTCCGACGACGTTCGTTGTCTTGATGCTGACGCTGATCAACTCGTTTCAGGTTTTTGACCAGGTGTATGTCATGACTTCCGGCGGGCCGGGCACCTCGACCCTGACGCTGGTGCAGTACATCTACACCACCGCCTTCCAGAACCTGCGCATGGGCTACGGCGCGGCGGTGGCGACGCTGCTGTTCGGAATTCTGATCGTGTTCGCACTGATGCAGGCGTACCTGTACCGGCGAGGCATTCGCGGGGTGGCGTCATGATCTCGATGCGGCTGCTCGGCAAACTGATCTGGTACGCGCTGCTGGTGGCGCTGGTCGTGGTGATGCTGGCGCCGATCGCTTGGATGCTCTCGACCTCGTTTAAGCCGGAAACCGAGATCGCAACGATCGATGTGCGCTGGATTCCACGCACCTTCACGCTGGACAACTACCAGCGCGTCTTTGACCGCTTCAATATCCTGCGCTGGACGCTCAACAGCCTGATCGTCTCCACTGGCGCAACACTGCTGGTGCTGCTACTCGATTCGCTGGCCGGGTACGCGCTGGCGCGGATGCGGTTCGCCGGGCGGGGTGTGATCTTCGCCGTAATCCTGTCGATGCTGTTCGTGCCGATGCAGATCACGGTTGTGCCGCTGTTTCTAATGTTCTCCGAGTTGAACCTGACGGACACCTACCTGGCGCTGATCCTGCCGGTGGGGGCCAATGTGACCGGCGTCTTTTTGATGCGGCAGTTCTTCCTGAACATCCCCTATGAGCTGGAAGACGCCGCCCGTGTGGACGGCGCGAGTACGCTGCGCATCTGGTGGTCGGTGGTGCTGCCGCTGGCCAAGCCCGCACTGACGGCGGTCGCCATCGTCACGTTTCTTTCCACCTGGAACAGCTTCTTCTGGCCCCTGATCGCCACCCGCACCGACGCTTCGCGCACGCTACCGGTCGGGATCGCGCAGTTCATGAGCCTGCGGCCCGGCCAGGCGCAAGGTGCGCAGGCGTACGGTCAGGCGATGGCCGGTGCGGTGCTCGCTGCCATGCCGCCGATTGTCGTCTTCTATATGCTCCAGCGCTACTTCATCGAGGGCATCTCGATGACCGGGATCAAGGGCTGAGAAGACCTCTCCGGCCATCGAACATTATGGCCAGTCAAATGCTGGCGCGTCGAGTGACATAAGGTGTAGGGGAGTCATTCCTTGGGATGCACAGGGCGTAGGCGATCCTCCGCGTGTGGACAATAAAGTCACACAGCATAGCATAACTCCTAAAGCTGTTCAGGAACGACTCTACATCGCTGCTCGTATAAAGGTGGCGAATCTAGAGCGTCTTATACCCTTGATGGGAAGCGGCGGTGTTAGATGGTCTCGCAGGGACGATGCTTGGGTAGCGGGGTTTGTTCTCGGCTTCGGGTGCTCTTGTTCGGCGGCTTTTCAGTTGTGCTTGCATCTTGAGGCAACAGAGGCTCGCCTGCAGGCTCATTCATACAGACGTTTGCCCAACCAGCAGTATTGCTCGCTTGCGCCCGATTGCTAAGCGTGCAATCGGGGCTGTCACGGAAGTGTTCCCGAAAATAGCTGCGTAAGCCGGTGGGCCGGCTGGTTACAGGGTAGGCCTGATAGCCAGCCGGCCCGGGTCGCCAACTTCAATCTGTCGGGCCTACATAGGCCTATTGCGGCGATGGCCCCGGGGTCCTAGGCCGCCGGTTTTACCGGTAGCCAGCGAAGACCCAGACCATACACAACACCACCCAACCCAAAAATGAACGAAATTAACATCCACTCTGTCAGATTGGGTACGTAATCAAAGCTCATCTTCGGATCCACATAGGCCAGCACCAGACCTTCCAGCTCCGGCGTAGCCAGTGCCGGGATCACGATGTTGAGGGTCACTGCCACAAACGTGACTACAGCCAGCAGGCTGGCAAAGCCGACTAGCGCTGGCCTGTGAGCCTGGGTGAAGAGGACCAGCAGGGGTATCAGCACACCGATTAACAAGTGGACGATCCAGAAGCTCCACCAGTAAGGCCCTGTCAGAACCAGATTCACCGCTTCTGCTCGCGCCGGACTGCCCTGATACAGGAACGTCAACCCGATGATACCTGCCGCAAAGGCTCCGGCCAGCAGCAGCCAGGCTGTCATCCGGGCAAGCAGCTTCATCACCTGACGATACTCATCTGTTTGCCGATTCGGCCAGAACAACACGGCCAAGAGTGTGATGAGCGCGCTTCCTGCAGCCAGGGACGAGAGCAGGAACATCAAGGGAAGTGATGAGGTGTTCCACAGGGGCCGCGCGGTGACCACGCCGAAGATCGAGCCGCTGACGATGATCAAAGCCAGGCCCATAGGCAGACTCAGATAGGCTAGCTTTTGTAGAAGCCAGTCTCTCCGTTCTGGCCCAACCGACACTCTGTTGGTCACCAGCAGAAGTTTGGCCAACAGGATGACCAAATAGGCGGTATGCAGCCAGACCATCCAGGTGATCATGGAGCCAAAGTCCGGATACAGATAGACGTGCCAGAAGCGCGTCGGCCGCCCTAAGTCGAGCAGGACAAGAAGCAGTGCCATGAACAGAGCCACGAAACCCGTGAAGTAGATCTGTGGCTTGAGTGCGGCCAGAGGCTTGTAGCCTACCAGATACACAACGGTGGTGAAGACCAGCAGGCTGCCGACTTCCAACCACACCAGATAGTCGTAGAAGCCAACCCACAGACCCCAAGGCACATAGCTGTTGAGGGCTGTAGGGGCAAGTCCTTCGCTCAGCCGTTGCCACATCCCCCATGCACCGGCAGCCAGCAGGACAATTCCCAACAGCCAGAATAGATCTGTCAGTTGAAAACTGAAGCGACGCTCAGGTGCTGCGGGTCGTATTGCAGTTGTTTGAGCCATTTTCTTCCTCCTAAACGCCTGGCGTTTGGACGGATGGCGCCTGGCGCGGATCTGCACGCAGGTACGATTCCAGCCACTCAAGGTCCGACTGAATGGCTGCTTGCGTGAAGCGTACCAACCCGACAAAGAATGGTTCCTCGGTTGCTTGGGTCAACGCCCTGCTGAAGTGAGGCAACCAGGGTACAATCTGGTCGACCAGAAATCGGTAGCTCGCCACCAGTGCTTTGTTCCGGTCCGGCTCTGATGACAGGGCCAGTTGGGCCAAATAGGCCATAAAGCCCAGTTCCAGAGCCAGATGATCATCCGGTATGTACTGGTCGCCTTCCGGGTAGATTTGCCATTCCAGGTAAGTCTGACGTGCCATCGTAGCGGGCGGCCCCATCAACTGCCTGTCGTTGAGATAGTAGGACGCGTAAGGTGGAGCCGGTGTGCGGCCAGGGCCTTCCAGCAATCGAGTCATCTCCACGTTCAGCGTCTCAGCGCTTAGCTGACCGGTTTGCATTTGCACCAGGCCGTCGAACAACGGCGACTCAGCCGGCAGAGACAGGCCAGCTACGTCAGCAAGCAAAGACTCTGTCAAAGGATAGGTGTAGAAGGCGTGCAGCAGGCTGTAAAGCCCTGCTCGCTCAGCCAGTGTTTGTTCTGTCACCGTCATACCTTGGTCACCTTGACGATCATGTCGCAATAGGCTGGTTGTCCCATGATTGGTGACAGGCATTCAGGATCCACGAGGGCATTGTGGTTGGGCGACTCGTCGCGGAAGTCATACGTCTTGCCCAAACCCGGGCTGAAGCGCCCACCGCCACCAAACGGAACGCGTAGCACGCCAGGCCGTATGGTCTCTACCAGATAGACTTTCCCGCGCGTGGTGTGCCCCAGCGGTGTGGAAAGCTCGACCAGGTCGCCTGTTTCAAGCCCAAGCCGGGCACCATCGGCTGCATTCATCTGGATCACGCCGATGCACCACGTTCCCTTTGCCACGCGCACACGGCGACCAGAGGGTGCAGGCCCATCCGGCCCGACAATGATCTCATCCACCACGCGCTCGTCGTTCAGGGGCATCCACAGGTCTTCGGTGGGAAGGCGACCCAGCCAGTCCACCATCTGTGTGCCAGACATGGCGTGATGGACACGTCCGGAGACCAGCAGGAACGGATACTCGTCTTTGTACTGGGCATAGTCCGGGTTGGTATAGGGGTTCCAGAGCGTCTCGAACCAATAGAAGCTCGAGGGGTATTTCTCCCAACCGAGCCTGCGCAGGCTGGGCGGGGTCTCGTTGGCTTCCTCAATGAGCTTGTTGTACTTGGCATACCGACCCTTGCGCTGCACCGCATCGTCCGCTTCCACTTCGAAGTCCCAAACAAACTCGACCTTCTTGCTGTCTGTTTGCAGAACGCCGCCTTCATGGAAGCGAAACCAGCTCATCGGCCACACAGCGACACCATAGTGATCGCGCAGCCATTGCACCGTCACCGGTTCGCCTCGGATTTCCTTCTTTTCGTCGTCAACTTCGACCCGGCCTGCTTCAAGGGATTCGGGTGTGCCGAGCAGTTTGTAATTGACCGGATAGTCAGGATAAGGCAGCGGCTGTCCGCAGTTGGCCCGTCCGGGCGAGACCTTTAGAGCCTCATTCCAGAAGTCCTCTTCTGTGGGATATTTCTCCCAGAAATCTGCGGGATTGATGTCCGGATCACCCTTCTCCTGCAGTTTCTTAGCCAGAGCGATCATGATGTCATACTGCGACTTGGATTCGTACATCTTGTCAATCACGAAGTCGCGCAGGTAGATGAGCGGGTGGCTGGGGTAGATGTCGGAGAGGCTCATTCGCTCCAGGTAGCTGGATTCCGGCAGCACAACATCTGCGTACATACCGGTCTCCAGGAAGGGAGTGTCGATGTAGACAACCAGGTCCACGTTGTAGTTGTCGCCGTTCTTCCGGGTTAACGCCTCGACCCAGGTTTCGGTGTTGCTGGCAGTGATCACCGGGTTGCCGGTGCGCAGGAAGAAGGCACGGATGGGATACTGGTGCCCGCGGAACGGCCCATAACGCAGGGTAACCCCTTCGTTAAAACGGCGCGGATAATCACCCACCACATCGTCCCAGCTCGCGGGCCAATCGCCGTACCAGTCCATATGCAGTTGTTCCTGCTTGCCGGTAACGGTGCGGCCGTTGATACGGCGTGTGACTTCGCGCTGGTTAAACTGACCACCACCGGCGTTGCCGCCCTTGCTGCTCTTGACAATTTCGGTGTCGATCGCGCCACCGGGGATTTCCATATTGCCGGTTATAACATTCAGGGCCGTGCCGATGATCGAAGCGACATACCCGTTGTAGTGGTGGCCGATGCCATTCATTCCCCACACCCAGGCCGCGGGTTTGGTGATACCGAAGGTATGCGCCAGTTCGGCGATTGTCTGCGCGTCAATGCCGGTGCGTTGTTCCGCCCATTCCAGGGTGAAGTAGTTCAGGCCGTTGATGGGGTCTTCCTTGTTCCACCAGCTCTTAAAGTCCGCCTCGAATTCTTCCCATCCCTGGCTGTACTCCAGGAAGGACCAATCGATGTATTTCCGGAAAGGATTGTCGTCGCGATGATTTTCCAGAATGTAGCGCAGCACGGCCGCAAACAGGTCCGGGTCAGTACCGGGGCGGATCGGGATCCACTGGTCGGCTTTGGTCGCCGTGTTGGACAAAGCGGGGTCGATGACCACGATGCGAGCGCCGGCCAGTTTCGCCTCTACTGTCCCGCGTGACTCATAGACGATGCGGGTAGCCGTGAATGGGTTCCAACCGGCGTAGACGATTAGCCGTGTGCGATAGCGGTAGTCGTTTTTCAAGCTGCCGTCAGGCTGGCGCACCAGCACCGGACGCATGATGTCTGGTTCAACACGCTTGCCGCCAAACATCAGCTTGGGGCCATGGCGGCGCGGTGTGTCGCAGATGGAGCCGTGTTCCACAGTGTGCGGCGTGCCAAAGGCCCGGAAGAGATAGTAGTACGGGTCACGGTCGGTGACGTCACCGGCGTCCATGATGACCGCTTCTGGCCCGCTTTCCTGCTTAATCTGGATCAACTTGTCGGCGATGTAATCCAGTGCCTCGTCCCACGAAGCGCGACGGAATTTGCCTTCGCCACGCTCGCCGACGCGAATCATGGGGTATTTGACCCGATTCGCGTTGTAGGCCATCTGGAGACCGGACGCCCCTTTTGCGCACAGCACGCCAGAGTTCAGGGGTGCATGATTGTTCCCATAGATAGCTGAGGCGACACCGTTTTCCACCCGCACGGCCAGGGCACATTCAGCCGGGCACATAACACAGGCGGTATAGACGATCGTGCTCTGCAGGCGGTTCTGGGCTTCCTGGGCGCTGATCCGCCGGAATCCGGTGCCAAGTCCGCTGTACGCTGCCAGGCCGCTGACGGTCGTCAACCCGCCCACTTTGAGGAAGTTACGCCGCGTTAAGGTCGGTCCCTGTTGTTGGGTCATGGTTGTATCTCCTAGACAAGATAGAAGACTTTGGGATCGGTTCCCAACTCTTCCTTGAGTCGCATGACATTGGGTTGAGCGATAAGTTCCGAGACCAAACTGGCAGGATCGTTCATATCGCCAAAGTAGGTTGCCCGGCCCATGCAGCTAAGCACGCAGGCTGGCAGTTCACCGTGCTCGATGCGATGAATACAGAAATGACACTTGCGCACGTTTCCAATCGGGGAGCCGCCTTCGGCCCGGTCGTAGTTCTTGCGATATTCCGGTGTGGGTAGCAGCTCATAGGGCTGGCGCTCGCCGCCTTCATTGTCCCCGTAGAACCGACCGAAATCGAAGTACCGGGCCGAGTAGGGGCAGGCTGTCATGCAATACCGGCAGCCAATGCACCGTTCGTAGTCAATGACTGTGATCCCGTCCGCGCGTTTGTACGTTGCCCTGACCGGGCAGACAGGCACACAGGGGGGATCTTCACACTGCAGGCAGGGGCGTGGAACAAACCGGCGCGACACGTGCGGATAGGTTCCCTGGGTTTCGGTCATTACCGGACGGTACGTGACCCCAGGCGGCAGCTTGTTCTCGGTTACACAGCTGATATTGCAGCCGTTGCAACCGGTGCACTTGCGCAGATCGATCACCATCGCCCACTTACGCTCGGCCATCGGCTTCTGCAAAGCGCGGCGCAGGTCTTCCATCATGCGCACAACCGGGTGCTCTCCTTCGATCGCCTCGGGCAGGTCAGGAAGCGGCGCAAGGTCTGGCTGTTCCTGGGTGTCAGGGGCGGCGTGAGCGGCGCGCACCTCACCTATCAGCGCGGGCGCCACCAGGCCGGCAAATACCCCGCCTGCAAACTTGCCCAGAAAGGAACGGCGGCTGGTCTCGTCACCAGCGAGCGCTTCTCTCAACAGATCGTCATCTTTGGCCATGTCTAATTTCTCCTTTGTTCTTGCCACAGCACATACCTCGAAGGCACGCTCATGGCATGAAGCCTGCGTCAAGGGATTCTCCAGACATAAGTCACACTCCTTGTTGCCTTGGTTTCTCGCAGGGGAAACAGGGCTATACGCACACTGATACATCTTCGATTGTAGGCGGCAGAGATAGTCAGGTTAACTGGGGAAGGAACCGGGGTTGTACCTGGGGAATTTCCTAGGAATTGTCCGCAGTTGTTTTGATGAAAGGATGGCTTGTGGCATACTCGCCAAAAATCGCGTGCCTTGTCCTAGAAGACGGTTATGAACACTTACAGACCGGATCGGAGACCCGGTATCGCGCGAGGGGGCGCCTTGCTCCGCCTGGGTTACACGCGAGATGGGTTGGCCGCGCGCAATGCAAGCGTCGCCCCTGCACGAAAACTCGAGGCCGGTGCGTGTTTCTCGTTCAGTTCTTAACACGCTCTAGAAGGCGTAGGCGCCTTGTGGGGATATGATGTCATTAAAGTTTTCATGGTTGTACAGCATTTCGGCGGGTATTCAGCCAGGAAACAAGCTCCGGGTTGCAGCGGGCCTGATGTTCGGCCTTGGCATCCTCCTGGCCGGTTCTGCGTGCCTGAATACCGACAAAGAGCCTGTCAATGTGTCATTAGAGAACAACCTGATTCGAGGGGAAGTCCGCTGGCCCGCTACAGTGGAATCTGAACCGGTTTACAGCTTCGGCTTTGACCGGCGACTTGAGCCAAAAGAGGATGTACGCATCTACTCCGGGCTGCTCCAATATCTTGAAAATGAAACGGGTTACAAGTTCAGGCTGCACGTTACCCCCAAGGCTGGAAGTCTGGTGCGCGAGATCCTGGCGGAACAGGTAGATTTCGCCATAGCCGGCACGCTTACATACCTTCAGGTACGCGAAGTTTCGGCGGCCACCATGCTGGTCTGTGGGTTGAATTCAAACGGTGAAGGCTCGTATCGATCGCTGATTGTCTCCCGACCTGACAGCGACCTGAAATCATTACGCGATCTGGCAGGCCATACCTTTGCTTTTGGGGCCAGCAACTCCACTCAGGGATATCTCATTCCCCGAATTATGATGTCCCAGGCGGGCATTGAGCTTGGCGATTTGCAGTCTCACGAGTTCACGAGGTCGCATTTTGAGACCTCTAACGCGGTGATTAGCGGCCGAGTCGATGCCGGTGCAGTGCAGGATACTTTAGGAAGAACTCTGGCAGAACAGGGGCTTGTCCGCATCATCGCCCAATCAGACCCGTTTCCGTCTAGCGGAATCATCGCCGGCGCTCATGTTCCTGCCGAAGTGGCCGACGCAGTGCAGCAGGCATTGCTTGCTTTCAACCCCAAGCGCCTGAATGGGTTGGAGCTATATCATTGGGAGCGCACCGAAATGCCCAATGGTTTTGGGTTAGTCGTGGCTAGTGACTACGATGACCTGCGCCACTGGGCCAGGATATATGGTCTGCTGCAGCCATGAAACTACATACCAAGATCATTATCTTCACCTCTCTGATTGTCATCAGCCTGGGCGTGCTGACAATCGGGGCGATCAACACGGTCGTTGCCAGTAAATTGAGCAGCGAGCTGGATGCTCATGGCTCAGCCCTGGTGCAAATATCCGGAAATGCCATCGCCAACGCCTTGCTAGAAGGCGATATGGTAGCGGTTCAGGAGTTTCTCCAATATCTAAAGGGGTCTAATCCCAACATTATCTATGCCTATGCAATTGGCGCTCCGGGACGTGTTGTCGTCCACACCTTTGCTAATGGGTTTCCCGTGGACCTGCTGGCCGCAAACGCTATGCCTGCCGGGCAGCTTACACAACAAACGTTGTTGAGAACCGAAGCAGGCGTCATTCAGGATTTCGGTTGGCGTCTGACCGACAAACTCGATATCGAACTCCATCTTGGCTTCAGTCAAACCGGCATAACTGATGTCCTTCAAGATCTGACCTGGATCATTTTCGGCCTGACAGCGGTTGGGATGATGGCTGGCGTTGTGGCTGCGATTGTATTTGCACGCATCGTCACGCGTCCTCTCTCCCGCTTGACCGAAGGGGTTCAGCGTTTCGGCTCCGGAGATTTGACCCAGACGATTTCCATCAATAATCGAGACGAAATCGGCGATCTCGCGCGAGCGTTCAACGCCATGGCGGTAGACCTGCAGGGAACGATTACCCAGCTTCAAGACTCGCGGGCAGGGTATCGTGCGCTGCTCAAGGCTGCAGGGCAGGTTGGCGAAGGCATCGCCTTGATTTGCGATGAGGCGGTTAATGAGGGCAGCTTCTTGTTCGTTAACGATGAGTTTTGCCGCCTCACCGGTTACGAGCGCACGCATCTGCTGAACCTCAACGCGGCAGAGGTTATCCATCCCAACAGCCTAAACGCCGCGTACGAGGCATGGCAGACTATCCGGGATGGCAAGAGCACCGCGCTAAGGCATGAAATGCAGCTCCTGACGCGGGATCGCCGTGCGGTTATTGTGGAGACAAGCGGCACTATCATTCAATATGAAGGGAAGCGTGCATTAGCCTGGTTCACCCGGGATATCACTGAACGCAAGGCAAAAGAAGCCGAGATCCAGCGCCAGAATCGCGAACTGGCAACACTGAACGCTATATCTGCGATTATGAACCGACGCAGCAGCAACATTGAACATATGCTGCAAGAAGCCCTTGAACAGGTGCTGGCAGTGCTCGACCTGCCGGCAGGGTGGATCGCCATTGCGCGTGAGAACTCACCGCCCTATCTGGCCGCCGTAGCCGGCTTTGCCGAACCCCTTGTGCAGCTCAGTGTGCGCTTTCCTGAGTGCGATTGCGGGCTTGTGCTTCGCACGAAAAGCCCGATCATCGTAACGCCGGGACACAACTGCGTCTTGTCCCATTCTCACAGCAGCAGCGGCAAACCGGTGCATTGTCATGCCAGCGTTCCCCTCATTGAGGGTGGTCGGGTAATCGGTGCCTTGAATGTGGCCGCCTATAGCCCTTCATTTTTCACCGAGGAGAACTTCCGCCTTATGGTGATGATTGGCTCTCAGCTGGGTGTCGCGCTGGAGAATGCCCGGCTGTGGAACGATCTGAAAGACAAAGAGCGCCTGCGGGCGCAACTGCTGGCAAAAGCGATCCGCGCACAAGAGGAGGAGCGGAAGCGTATCGCGCGCGAACTCCATGATGAGTTCGGTCAATCCCTTAATGCCCTGATCTTCGGCCTGAAAACGGCTGAACTGGCGCTGACGGATCCTTCTATGGATGCCGGGGAAATCCTCAAGCGGCTGCGCGTCTCCACCAGTGACGCTGTGCGAGAATTGCAGACGGTTATTTACGATCTGCGTCCGAGCCTGCTGGACGATTTGGGGTTGCTTCCGGCCATTCGCTGGTATGCAGAATCTCGCCTGGAAAAGCTCGGTATTAAGGTAATATGGGAAATCGAGGGAGATGATAAGGTGCGGTTCGCGCCGGACATCGAAACCGCGCTCTTTCGAATCGCGCAGGAAGCGTTGACGAACATCTCCAAATATGCTGAAGCGAGCGAAGTCAAGATCAAGATGCGGGCGGATAGCGATCGAGTCATGTTGGAGATCCACGACAACGGCAAAGGGTTCGACCTCGCGAACGCCCTGGAGATCCGTGAAAGAGAAGGGCGCGGTTGGGGTTTGTTAGGAATCAAAGAACGCGCCGATCTGCTCTCTGGGAGCTTTCATCTCGAGTCACAGTTGGGCCGCGGCACCCGCGTGCGGGCAGAGATCCCGCTCGCCATAGAGCACGACGTGCGATCTTACCATCCGGAAGAGACTTCGCCCTGATTTCCTTGGTTGGGGTACGATCTGGCATACAAAAGCTTTCTGAGGGCTGAACGAGCAATGCCGGTGTTCTCAAAAATCCGAATATTGATCGTCGACGATCACTCCGTCTTGCGCGCTGGTATTCGCGCCCTGCTCGACGTGCAACCCGATTTTGAGGTTGTCGGTGATGCGGGCGACGGCCAGGAAGCATTGGCACGGGTGCGCGAGCTACAGCCCGATGTCGTTCTGATGGATATCGGTATGCCGGGCATGGATGGACTGGCAGCAACGCGGGCCATCAAGGATGCCTTCCCGGAAATTCGAGTCTTGATCTTGACGCAACACGAGAATAAGGAATATATCATTCCGTCACTCAAGCTTGGTGCTTCCGGATATGTCCTCAAGCGGGCCGACGGGGATGAATTGCTTTCAGCGATTCGCGCTGTTGCTGCGGGCGACACTTTCTTTGATCCAAGGATTACCGGCGTCCTAGTGGACGGCGTGCGGCGTGACATCCAGACACCGACTGACTTGCTGGACACGTTAACTGAGCGCGAGCGCGAAGTATTGGTCATGTTGGCGCGCGGCAATACCTACCAGCAAGTTGCAGAAGCATTGTTTATTACACCTAAAACGGTTGACTTTCATCGCGGCAATGTCATGCGCAAATTAAACCTTAACTCCCGCAGCGAACTCATACGATATGCCCTGCAACGGGGATTGATCGACTAGACGGTTTGGCGAGGCTGCAAGAGGCAATCGCGATCTGCTCCAACGGTCACAGCGTTGCCGATGCCTGACACAGGCAGGTAACATTTCCGGATCGCCTCTTACATCTTCCCCGGCGATCCGGTTGGGTGAGTTGATGATGGCCTCTGGCCGCTCTGTTCCCGCGGCCCCAGGCGGCACGTGCCCGGCTCCATCACTGACGTGTGGAGCGTGTTCGCCGCGACGCCGACCCCGACCCGGGTCAGAGTGCTGTCCAGGCGTTTGGTCGTCTCAGCCCTTAGGGTTCCCGCGCCAGCAGTTTGGGGGCCTCGTGCAGCAGCACCAGCCACCCGAAGCCCAGGATCCCCGCCAGCAGCCCGCTGAAGATGGCCTTAAAGAGATTCATCTCGAAGCCGGCTACACCGATGATGTCCTTGACCACATACCAGACCACGTAAGCGACCAGCCCGGCGACGGCGGCCATGATCAGGCCGGGCAGGTCGGCGCGGCCCTTGAAGAAGCCATAGCTCAGCCCGCTCAGCCCGGCGACCAGCGTCCCGCCGAACGAGACACGCAGCGTTTCTCCCGGCAGCCCCAGGATCTCATCGAGCAGCGCGCCGATGGCGGCCAGCACGGCGGCGAGCAACAGCGCGCGCGCGGCCAGGCTGCCGTCGATGCCAAGCTGTACCAGCAGGTTGTCGCTCCGCCGCCGCCAGTATTCGCTGCTGCGCAGCGCGGGCCGATCGGGAAGCGGGGGAATCGAGCGGATCTGCGCCGCCGGCTCCGGCTCAGCGGGCGGGGCCGCGGGGGGTGCTTCGGCTGCCTGGGATGGCGCTTCCGGGATCGCCGCAGCGGGTTGCGGGGACGGTTCCGGCGGGCTGGCGGCTTCAGGCTCGGCCGGGGTTTGCTCCGGTTCGAGCGGCGGTTCAGGCGAGGGTGGAACGACAGGCGGTTTCTCTTCACTCATGCGTCTCTCTCCCTGGCGCTCTGATGGCTCCCTGGCACAGGCCGGGCGCAGCCACAGGTTTGTGATAGCCTAAGTGTGAAGGGTTTTGGGGAAAGACGCAACCTTTTTGTGAGAATCGCCCGGCTCAGGGCGGCGGACCGGGGGGCCGCTCAGTCGAGCCGGATATCCGGGCGGACGCGGATGGTGCTGATGCCCGCGAAACGGTCGGCGATGGCGCGCAGGGTTTCGCCACTGGTTGGGTGAATCAGATCGGGCGCCAGATCGGCCAGCGGCAGCGCCACGTGCGCCCGATCCAGAATGTCCGGATCGGGCAGCAGAAGATGCGTGTCTTCCGTGTCAAGCTGGAGCAGCAGATCGCCGTAAAGCGCGATGTCCAGATCGATCACACGCGGCGCGAACTTGTCGGGGCTTCGCTGCCGCCCCATCTCCGCCTCGATGGCGCGCAGCACATCGTACTTGAGCGGCACCGGCTCAAGATCGGTTTCGATCTGGGCGGCGGCGTTGAGGAAGGGTGGCTGCGCCGGATCGAGCGTGCCGTCAGCGCGGACCGCGGGCGACTCGTACACCCGTGAGACACCCACCACCCGCACACGCTCCGCCAGCAGGCGAACCGCGCGCGGCAGGTGGATTTCCGGCTCCAGGTTCGAGCCAAGCGTGATCAGGATGATCTCACTCAAAGTCGGCCCGTGTCCGCTCGATCTCGACGCCGACGGATTCGGCGAAGCGCAGCGCGCCCGGTTTTTCGACGCGCACGATCACGCGCGGCACCCCGTGCTCGACCACGCAGATACGCGCGATCGCGGTCGCCAGCGCCTCGACCAGGTAGTGCTGCGAGTTCTCCACATAGTCGATCACCGCTTTGGTGATCGTGCGGTAGTTTAGGATATCGTCCGCGCTGTCCGACTGCCCGGCAGCGCGCAGATCGGCGAAGAGCGTCAGGTTAACCAGGATGTCCTGCCGCTTTTCGCGTTCCCAGTCGTTGATCCCGATGATGCCGCGCAGCAGCAGGTTCTTAATGATGATTTTATCCTGAGCGCCCGTCATGTGACCTCACTTGTGCTCGAAGATGTCCGCGCAGTGCGATCGCGCAGCTAGTCCATGTGCTGTTGGTACCACGCCAGCGTGTCCGGGATCGCGACGTCCAACGGGGTTGCGATGTCTCCGAACGCGGCCTTGAATTTGCTGTCGTCAACGATGAATGGCTCGTTGAACTCGTAGACCATCTCGATCAGCTCGCGCATCGTCGGCTGGAACAGCCCCATGACGCGCAGCAACCACGTGGACGCGACCTGAATCTTGATCGGCCGGCCGAGCGCGTCTGCGATCCGCTCGATGAAGGCACGCGTCGTGAGGGTTTCCGGGCTGGGCACGTGCCAGACCTCGCCGAGCGCCTCATCGCGCTCACCCAGAATCACCAGCGCCTTGCCGATATCCGGCACGTAAGTGTAGGTGTGCGGCATGTCCGGATCGCCGATCACCTGCGCGCTCTTGCCCCGCACGGCCCGGCCAAACACCGCGTCGAGCATGGCGGCGCGCCCGTTTGGCCCGAAGTAGTCCGAGGCGCGGGCGATGACAACCGGCACGCGACCGGCCCGGTGCGCGGCCATCCACTTCTCGGCGATCTCGGCCCTGAGGCGACCCTTCTTCGTCGTCGCGGCATAGGGCATGTCTTCGGTCATCGGCGTGCCGTGTGTCGCCCCGTACATGTACAAATTGTCCATCACCACCAGCCTGGCGCCCGCAGCTTCTGCACCTGCCAGGATGCCCGCCTGCAGCTGTGGCAGCACATCCGGCCAGATGTGGTAGGCCGAGGGGTTCGTGCAGTTGTAGATCACGCTGGCGTCGGCCATTACCTCGCGCGCCTGCCCCGGATCGCTCACGTCTGCGGCGGCAGGCTCGATGCCAGGGATAGCCGCGTTGCCTCGCCGGTTCACCACGCGGACACGCTCGCCCCTCTGGACCAGCGCTTCGGCGACGGCAATGCCGATCGCCCCGGTTCCCAAAACGACATGAAGCGGTTGTTCGGCTGCCACGGTTCACCTCCCGATCGGTTTCGGATTTGTATGCACGAGCGCCCGAAGCGGCGCGCGTGTCTGGAGCGTGTTATGCACTTGCCGGTCCTCAACCCTCTGCCCTGGGACACGGGGAGCGGGTGGCGGCTGCTCAGGCCCTCACCCCGCCCGCTCAGGCTTGCCCTTCCCCGTGACGCACTTGCAGAGGGGCCGGGGTGAGGGGAAGTAACCGCCCTTAGCTGGGCTGGAGCGTGCCGAAGAAGACCTGCCACGCCAGCAGCGACTTGGCGACAAGCGACAGCACAATGTACATCCGCTCGCCGAACAGGTAATCCTTCCAGCGGCCCACCTGTTTATACTGCAAGAACTGGTTGAGCGCGAAGATGTTGAAGAACAGGAACAGCGAGATGTAGATCGCGTAGACGAAGTCCGGCACGTTCTCGCCGCTGGTGACCGAGCCGACGAAGTAGATCCCGATCGCGATCCACGGCACGATGCCGACGATGCAGCCAAAGATGAAGGCCGTCCAGTTGGTGCGCTCGGTGGTCTGGTTGTGCAGCTCCATCATCCAGCCGAACAGGATCATCGCGGCGTTGAGCGCGAACAACGCCAGCAGGCCGGCGACGTCGTACATGCCGAACAGCGTGGCGATGGCGACGATCATCACCGACGAACTGAAGGCGTACTCGACCCAGCGGGCGTAGTTGATTCCCCGCTTGAGGTTGCGCACGTACCACTCGTAGACGCCGGGGAGGGAGATGACAAAGTGCGCGATGGCGGACATGAACAGAAACGACGCGATGAACGGCCCAAGCGGCAGCTCGAACCAGGTTTGCGGGTCGCTGACCAACCCCTCGCCTTCGACGAATTTGAGGAAGTAGGTGTTGATCGGGACGGTGAAATCGTTGCTGATGATCAGCATCACGAGGCCCTGAATCAGGTGGAAGACACCCATGATCAGGTTAAAGCGGCGCAGATTGCGGAAGGTCTGCTCGGTGGCAGGGTTGGCTGTGTTCACGTAGTTGCTCCTGTGGTTCTGGTGTCCGGCAGCTCAGGGTAGGGAGAGCACAGGCGGCACGGCGCGCCGGACGAGCGCGGGGCAGCCTCGTGATTGCAACGGATTGATTTGGGTTGTGGGGCCGGCACTCGGAGAGCGGGGGCAGCGGTCTAGTGCGTGCCGATGCCGATCAGGTGCTCACCTCCGTCGACCGGGATGATCGCGCCGGTAATGTAGTCGTTTTGCGCCAGAAAGATAGCGGTCTGCGCCACGTAGCGGGGGTGGCCCGTGCGGCGCAGCGGAACGCTTTCGCCCATCGCCTGCCAGCGCTCGCTGTCGGGCGCGATCGAGGCCGGGGGCAGGATGGCGCCGGGCACGATGGCGTTGACGCGCACGTCCGGCCCCAGTTCGCGCGCGCTGATCTTGGTGAGGTGAAGCAGCCCGGCCTTGGCGACGCCGTGCTGCACGAAATCGCGCCAGGGGTGCACCCCCGCCAGGTCGCCGATGTTGATGATGGCGGCGGGCTGGTCGGCAGGGCGGGGCGTGGCGCGCATCAGGCGGGCGGCATGCTGCGTGCAGAAAAACGGCGCGCGCAGGTTGACCTGCATGGCATCTTTCCAGGCGTCCAGCGTGACTTCGTCGAATGGCTGTTTGATGAAGTTCGCGGCGCTGTTGACCAGCACATCCAGCCGCCCGAAGCGATCGCGCACCGCCTCGAACAGGTCCGCGATGGCCGCCGGGTCCGCCAGGTCCGCCTGGACGACGAGCGCCTGCACGCCGAGCGATTTGATCTCGCGGGCGGTGGCGTGCGCGGCATCTTCCGACGAGCCGTAGTGGATCACGACGTGCGCGCCCGCCCCGGCGAAGGCAAGGGCAATCGCTTTGCCGACGCGGTGCGCGCCGCCGGTCACCAGGACAACCTTCTCGTGCAGGTCCATACGCGCGTCCTTTGAAGTGCGAGTCAGGCGCCGGTCTAGCGCCCGATCAGCCGGTAGAACTCGTCGCGCAGGTCGCGGTTGGTGCGGAACTCGCCGCGCTTGGCGGTGGTGACCATGTTGACGCCGTGCTTCTTGACGCCGCGCAATGACGCGCAGCTATGCTGGCCTTCGACGACGACTATCACGCCGACGGGATCGAGCACTTCCTCAAGCGCGTCCGCGATCTCGTTGGTCATGCGCTCCTGCACCTGCAGACGCCGGGCGAACATATCCACGATGCGCGGGATCTTGCTGAGGCCGACGATCTTGTGGCGCGGGATGTAGGCAACGTGCGCTTTGCCCACAAACGGCAGCATATGATGCTCGCACAGCGACTGGTACTCGATATCGGCCACAACCACCATCTCGCCCTCGCCATATTCCACATCGAACAGCGCGTCGTTGAGGACGGCTTGCAAATCCTGGTGATAGCCTTCGAGCAGCTCTTCATACATGCGCGCGACACGCTGCGGCGTGCGCAACAGCCCGTCGCGGTTGGGGTCCTCGCCCACATTGATCAAGATCAGCTTGACCGCTTCTTCAATCGCCGCGCGCGAGTCCAGCGCGTGAAAGGTCTGGGCAGCCAGACGCTCGACAGCCTGCTGCACGTGGCCGTTCCCATTTCCCGTACCGGCCAGCTTCCCATTGTTCGCCATGCTCTCATCCTCGTTCCGTTGTTCAAACCCGTCCGGTGTCTGCATCGCTGCGGTAGTGAAGAGTTGCAACGCGCATACGTATTATCAGATGCCGTGTTCGGATGACAGGTTACACGCTCCGCATTAGCAGTGCTTTAGAAACACGCAAGTTTCTTATGAGTTCCTTTTAATTTATCGTATAATCTGCACGCAATTGCCCACTCGCGCGCCGGGATTGCAGGCGGGCGGTAAGGGGCGGCTGGAATAAACCACGACACGTTGTGCAGGAGAGACATCCATGCCAGAGCAAGCGCAGCCCATGAGTGAAGCGGCTGTCCGCGAGCGGCTTGGCAGCTATCCGGCGTGGCAGTTGGGTGACGACGGGCAGCTTTACGCGGAGTTCGTCTTCAAGAACTTCAGCCGCGCGATCCTCTTTCTCAATGCGATCGCGCACCTGGCCGAGAGCCTCGATCATCACCCGGACCTGCATCTTCACGACTACAAACACCTGACGGTCCGCGTGATGACCCATTCCGCCGGGGGTATCACCGAGCGCGACTTCGCGCTGATCGGGCAGATCGAGGCGTTGCCTCGCCCCGAATAGGGCGCGCCAACCCGCCCGCGACGTTCCTTCTTCCCTGCGCATCCAACCGTTGGGCCGGGCGACGCCGTACGGCGTGGTGTTTCATGACTGTTGTGCGTGAAAGGGTTGAACGCTGGTATGCAAGACAAGAGGGTTTTCATCTTTCCGCTGATTTTCGCGCTTGTGCTGGCCCCGGTCTTGATCGCGGCGCTGCTGATCTTCCGGCCGGACGAGTCTCAGGCGGACTGCGACTGCTCCGCCGCACAGCCCGCCTACGCGTCTCACACGCACGGGCTGGCGCTGGCCCGCGAAAACCGCGCCGGGATGCAGCTTCTCTTTAACGTGACGCCTGCCGCGACGCTGTATGACGTGGTGGACGGGCGGCTGCAGCAGGTTGGCGAGATTGACGACAGCATGAAGCATGTCACCGTCGATGTGCTCGACGCGGAGCTGGCGCTGGGCGAGCGTCTGCCCGTGACGGTACACCTGGTCGTGCGCAACGCCGAGACGGGCGAGGTCGTCATCGACGACATGGCCCCGGCCATGTACGCCCCCGGTCACGGCTATCACTTCGGCGACAACTACACGCTGGCGCCGGACGCGCGCTACGAGTGGCACGTCACCATCAGCCCGGCTCAGGCGCTGCGGGTGGAAGGCACGCATGATCGCTGGCTGGAGCCGGTCGAGTGGGAAGGGGGCTTTCGGCTTGACGCCGAAGGCAACGTCGAAAACACCGCGATGAGGATGCAGACGGTGGGCGAGTTCACGCGGCAGGGCGTGCACGTCGTGCTTCACGCGCACCACGCCGAAACGCTGTACGAGGTGCGGGACGGCGCGGCTCAGCCGGTCGAGGAGCTTTCCGCGCACGAGCACGGTGAGGGCGTGCGCTATTTTGCGGTTGATGTCACCGATCACGCGGTCAACTTCGAGGAAAAGCTGCTCGGCGCCGACGTGACGCTGCGCTTCGAGCCGGCGGGCAGCGGCGCGCATGGCGATCACCAGGCGTTTGAGGTCGCGCTTCAGCCCGTTCTCTCGCCGGTTATGGGCTATCATTACGGCGCCAACGTCGCGCTGGAGCCGGGCGAGTGGTCGATCACGGTGACGGTGAGCGGGCTGAACTTCCAGCGCCACGCCGGTGCGGCGGTCAGCTTGCCGCTGGGCGCGGTCAGCGGGACCCTCACTTACACCCTGGAAGGCTAGCGCTACACAGACATATCGAGCGACCTATGGCGAGGCATCGGGAAATTTGGGAGAGCGATGGATGATGGAAGAGAACGAGAAAATCCACAGGACCGATGAGGAATGGCGCGCGCTGCTCACGCCGGAGCAGTACCGCATCCTGCGCCAGCGCGGGACCGAGCCGCCCTTCACGGGCGAATATGTGCACGCCAAAGCGGACGGTATCTACCGCTGCGCGGGGTGCGGTCAGCCCCTCTTTTCGTCCGAAACCAAGTACGATTCCGGGTCCGGCTGGCCGAGCTTTTGGGACGTGCTGGAAAGCGGGCGCGTGGAGCTGCGCCGTGACACCAGCCACGGCATGATCCGCACCGAAGTGATCTGCAGCCGCTGCGGCGGCCACCTGGGGCATTTGTTCGACGACGGCCCGCGCGACAAGACGGGTCTGCGCTACTGCATCAACTCGGCGGCGCTGACGCTCGATCCGGACACACGCTGACCGGCTGCCTGGGGCAGGGAGAGACGATGATCGGACTGCGGCGGAGACGCCTGCACCGGTGGACTGGGTGGCTGGTGCTCGGGCTGGGCATCCTGGCGCTGGCCGGATGCGGCGGCGCGGACAAGCCGGCAACAGCCACGCCGACGACCGGCGGGACGCCGGCCATCACCGTGCGAGACGCCTGGGTGCGGGCGACAACCGGCACGGAGCCGGGGCAGATGACCGCCGCCTATCTCACGCTGGTCAACACCCTGCCGCACGGCGAGCGTCTGATCGGCGCGCGGGCCGAAGGGGCGGGCGCGGTCGAGATCCATGAGACGACGATGCAGGGCGAGATGATGCATATGGCGCCGGTATCCGGCGTGGATGTGGCGGCGGGGGCGTCGGTCGTGCTGGAGCCGGGTGGCCTGCATCTGATGCTGCTCGACCTGGATCGCGCTCTGGCGCCGGATGATGTTGTCGCACTGACGCTGATCTTCGAGTCCGGCCTGGAACTGGTGGTTGAGGCGCCGGTCCGGCCGCTGGTGCAGGAGTGATCGCGATGCTGCGACCTCGACCACGTCTGATGCTGCTCGGCCTGACGCTGCTGGCGGGGGTCCTGGCGGGCTGCGGCCTGGCGCCCGATCCGGCACGGCCGACCGCTACCCCGCTGCCCGGCACCGTGCTCAACCCACCGCGCGAGCTGGCCGATTTCACGCTGATCGATCACACCGGCGCGCCCTTTGGCCTCGACGACCTGCGCGGGCGGGTGACTCTGGTCTTCTTCGGCTTCACGCACTGCCCGGATATCTGCCCGACGACCCTGGCCGAGTTTAAGCAGGTGAAGTCGCAGTTGGGGCGCAGCGCGGGCGAGGTGGCGTTTGTGTTCGTCAGCGTGGACGGCGCGCGCGACACGCCGGAGCGTCTGGCGGCGTATGTGAGCGCTTTTGACCCGGACTTCATCGGCCTGACCGGCGACGAGGCCGCGCTGCGCCCGGTGACAGCCGAGTTCGGCGTGTACTATCAGGCGCACGCGCCCGCCAGCGGCTCCGAGAACTATCTGGTGGACCACACCGCATCGGTTTTTGCGCTGGACCGCGAAGGCCGGCTGGCGATTGTCTTCCCCTACGGCACGCCCCCCGATGCTATCACCCGCAGGCTCCGCGCGTTGCTGTGAGCTGCTGCGGCCCGCTGCTACAATCTGCATAAACGGGCGCCCGGTCGCCCGCAATTCGATCTAACGGCTCGCGCACCGGCCCGCGACGAGCATCAGTCGTGCTGTGGAGGCGCGCATGAAAATCGCTGTGATCACGGACGCGCACGGAAATCTGCCGGCCTTACAGGCGGCACTCGAAGCGATCAACGCCGAAGGGGTGGATGCGATTTATCACACCGGCGACGCGATCGGGATCGGGCCGTTCCCCGCCGAAACGCTCGATCTGCTGCTCAATACCCCCAACATACACCTGCTCATGGGCGATTATGACGCCGCCTTCGTCAACGGGCTGCCCGATAGCCTGCCGGACGGCATGAGCGAAGAGGAATTCGAGCACCAGCGCTGGACCATCGAAGCCCTGGACGCGGCGCTGCGCGACACGGTGGCGGGCTGGCCGTACGTGGTGGAGACCGAGATCGAGGATGTCCCGATCGCCTTTGTGCACTACGCGCTGGGCGAGACCGGGCGCGATTTTCTCCCGGCGCAGCCCGACGCCACGGCAGACGATCTCGACCGGCTGTTTGAGCGCCTGCAGACGCAGCTTGTCTTCTATGGCCATGTGCCGTCGAAGTCGAGCACGCAGGGCCGCGCCATGTACATCAACCCCGGCTCGCTTGGCTGCCAGACGAGCGCCAGCGCCAACTACTGTGTCATCGACCTGCGCCGCGGCAACATTGTGATCGACCATCATCAGGTGTTATATGATGACGCGCCGCTGGTCGAGGCGTTCGAAAAGCGCGCCGTGCCGGGCCGCATCCCGTTCTACCAGGCATTCTTCGGCGGGCGCTTCGGGCTGAGGTAGCCGGACAGGCTCTAGGTGCTCAGCGCGCCCGCCAGACCCGACAGCCGCTCCAGCACCGCGCCCGGCAACCCAATCCCGTATTGCGCCTCGACGCGGTCGAGCAGTTCGCGTCCCCACAGCCAGCTTTCCGCATAAGCGCGGCTCAGCGCAGCCGGATCCAGCGGCGCGGTGCAGGCGCGGAAGCGTGCGTAAGAGTCGGCGCCGAGGTCCTGCTCCAGCCCTTTTGAGGGTGTCAGCCAGTTGGCCGTCTGCCCTTCGACGGCGCGCGCCAGGTGCAACAGCGCGCGGTGCACGCCGTTCAACATCTCCAGCGCCCGCGCGTGCTCTCCGCGCCGCTGGACGTTGTGGCCGAACAGCCAGAGATTGGCGAAGTGGCGCGCCAGCGTTTCCAGCGCGGCGGGTGTGGCGCGCTCCGGCGGCGGCCCGATCAGCGGGGCGAGGTACGCAGCGAAATGGCCGGTTTTGTCGACCAGCAGGGTTGATTCCAGCGTGGGAAACGTCACCACGCCGCGCCAGGACTCCGCCATGGGCATGTCGGAGACGCGGTGAAAATGAAACTCGCCGCGCACCAGGTTGTCGAAGATCACCTCGACGATGCCGTGCTCGTTGGTGTAGTCCAGCAGCACCGGCGCGACCTGTTCGATCCACGCTCGCGGCGCGACCTGGTCGAACGCCGCGTCCTCGAAGAACAGCAGAAACTCGATATCCGAGTAGGCGTCGCCTTCGCCCCGTGTGAATGAGCCGTACATCATCAGCGCGTTCAGGCGGGCGTCACGCTCGGCGAGCGCGCGCACGCGCGTGATGAGTTGTTGCTGTGGCAGCATGGCGTCCTGCGCTTTCAGAATGTGCCGGCCAGCTCCACGCGGCGACGCGCGCCGGGTCGCCCGGCCAGTGGGCAGACGGCTGCTAATCGATCTAAGTTCATAATACGAGATAGCGCTGCTTTTCGCTGCGCACCGTTGCGCGGCATGCTTCAGAAAGGACAGTAACGTGTGATGATGCTTTTGACCAGTGTGATCGAGCGCGTGCCGGGCTTTACGCGTTTCGCCCGCCAGGCTGCCCAGGCGATGCACCGCGCGGTGTTGGGGGCGGGCGAACCGGCGCGCCGGGCGATTGATGTGCTGCACGGCAAGTGGCTCGGGCATCCTGCGCATCCGCTGCTGACCGACCTTACCATCGGCGGGTGGAGCTTCGGGAGCCTGTTCGACCTTGCCGGTCTGCTGACGCGCTCGGAGCGGACGCAGCGGGCCGGGGACGCGCTGACCGGCCTGGGGACGGCGGCGGCGATCCCGACCGCGCTGACCGGCCTGGCCGATTATTCCGCGATCAAGCGCGACGCGGCGCCGCTGGCCGCGCTGCACGCGATCGTCAACGATGTGGCGCTGACGTTCTACGGGCTGTCGTTGATCGCGCGCCGCCAGGACCGGCGTGGGCTGGCGACGGCGCTCTCACTGCTAGGCTTCGGGTGGGTGACGGTGGGCGGCTATCTGGGCGGCGAGCTGGTCTTCCGCAAACGGGTCGGCGTCAACCACGCCCCCAAGCCGTCCGGGCCGGGCGACTGGACTGCCGTGATGCCCGCAAGCGAGCTGGTCGAGCACCGGCCGCATCGCGTCGAGGTTGAGGGCGCGCCCGTGTTGCTCTACCGCTTCGGGGGAACGGTCTACGCCATCGGCGCGGTGTGCTCGCACGCGGGCGGCCCGCTAGAAGAAGGAACGTTCGACGGCACCTGTGTTCAGTGCCCGTGGCACGACTCGGTCTTCGATGTGCGCGACGGCAGGGTGGTGCACGGCCCGGCGACCTTTCCACAGCCGCGTTATCGAGCGCGCATCGAGAACGGGCAGGTCGAGATCCAGTTCGTGGCGGAGGCGCTTTAGCTCGCGCCGTTCTCAAGCCCCTGCCAGAACGCTTCGAGCGCCTGGAAGGTCTGCTCCGGCTGGTCGAAGTGCGGCAGCCCGCGCGACGGGATGATGCGCTGCGCCTGCCAGTTGTCGTGCTGCATCAACAGGTCCGGCAGGGCGTCGAAGCGGGTGTAGGGGTCCTGGTCGTAGAGCACCAACACAGGCTGGGTCAGCTTTTCGTAGACGGCCTGGCGGATGTCCGGGGAGAAGGGTCTGCCGCTGAGGAACGCCAGCGGGGCAAAACGCGCGCCGGGCTGATGGGCGGTCAGATAGCTATACGCGACCAGCCCATCATCCGGCTCGCCGTAAAAGCTCTGGCGCAGGAAGGAGCGGATGCTGCGGCGCGTCACCAGCAGGTCGTAGAGAGCCTGGCTCCACAGCGGGAACGAGAGCAGGCGGTGGACGCGCTCGTTCGGCCCGCGCCGCGCCTGGTCTGGTCCCAACCCGGTCGGCGATAGCAGCGCCAGCGACCGCACCCGTGCGGGCCGCTCAAGAGCAGCGCGGGCGGCGAACTCGCCGCTCAGCGACAGCGCGAGCAGGTCTGCCGGGCCGTCGAGCCGGGTTTCTAGCAGGTCGATGATCGCGTTGGTGTAGACGCGGGCCGTATAGGGCCGGTTGGCTCGCTCGGAAAACCCAAAGCCCGGCAGCTCCAGCGCGTAGACGGGGCGCCGTCCCCGGAAACGCTCGAACAGCGGGCGAACCTCGTAGGCCGAGGCTGCCGCGTTGATGCTGTGCAACAGCACCAGCGGGACCCCCGCGCCCGACCGGTCCACATAGGCGTGCAGGCTGCCCGCAAAGCCACCCCCAAACCGCTCGCGTTCCGCATCCAGCGCGGGCGGCAGCGGCAGGTGATGATCGATCGCCAGACGGCTGTAGGCGATCCAGCCACCGGCGGCCAGCGCCGCGCCCCCCGCCAGCGATCCCAATGCCATCCCGGCTCGTTTACTCCATCTCGTCATGGCCCACCTCATTGTTCTGGCCCCGGCAGCCCGACCGATACGATCCCGGTGATCAGAGTGTAGCCCATCAGCGGCCGTGCTGGCGATGGGCCGGGGCGGATTCGCTGTGCCGGGGCGCACGGCCTGGCGGCGAATTTACTCAGTTCAGTATTGTCTGAACACACAGAATCGGCTATCATGGTGGGCGTGGCGATACAGAAGGGGAACCCGCGTGGATGGCACGTACGGACAGCACCTTTCGCAAGCAGCACTACGCCGAGGAAATCGGCCTTTACTTCGAGCAGCTTGGGCTGACTCGGATGGCCGGGCGGATCATCGGCTGGCTGCTGGTCTGCGACCCTCCGGAACAGACCATGCACCAACTGGCCGAGGCACTGCACGCCAGCAAAGGCTCGATCAGCAGCATGACGCGCCTGCTGATTCAGCTTGGGCTGGTCGAGCGCATCAGCATCCCGGGCGAGCGGCGCGACTATTTCCGCCTGCGCGAGAACGCCTGGGGCCATGTGATGGAAGCCCGGTTGGTCGAGGTGCGCCGCCTGCGCGAAATGGCCGAGCGCGGCCTGGACGTGCTGGCCGACGAGCCGCCTGCGGCACGCCGCCGCCTGGCCGAGATGCGCGATCTATACGCCTACTTCGAGCGCGAGCTGCCGGCTCTAATTGCCCGGTGGAACGCGCACTCCACCGACGACGGTTAAATATAGCCTTGCCAAATCATATTATTAGGATACCCTAATTATTAGGGGGTCGCGAGCGCCTGACTGCGCGTACACTGGAGTATGGCGAGGTGCTTGCTCTCGTTGGCATGGCCGCCGGCTGGCGGCGGTTGTTGTCAAAAGGCAAAACCATGACTATCCAAACCGAAGGTCTCACCAAGTACTATGGCAAGGCACGCGGGATCATCGACGTGAATCTCAGCGTGCGCGAAGGCGAGGTCTTTGGCTTCCTCGGCCCAAACGGGGCGGGGAAGACCACCATGATCCGCCTGCTCATGGATTACATCCGCCCGACCGGCGGGCGCGCGATCGTTCTGGGCATGGATTCGCACGCCGATGCGCTGAAAATCCACGCGCGGACGGGCATCCTGCCCGGCGACCTGGCGCTCTATCCCAAGCTGACCGGCGAGGAAAACCTGCGCTACCTCGCCAGCCTGCGCGGCGGGGTGGATTGGGTGTACGTGCGCGAGCTGGCCGAGCGTTTGGATGCGGACCTGTCGAGGAAGGTCAAGGCGTACTCATCGGGCAACCGGCAGAAGATCGGGCTGATCCAGGCGTTCATGCACAAGCCGGAGCTGCTGATTCTCGACGAGCCGACCAACGGCCTTGACCCGCTGATCCAGCAGGAATTCTACGCCCTGGTGCGCGAGGCGACGCAGGCGGGCCAGACCGTCTTCCTGTCGTCGCACAACCTGCCCGAAGTCGAGCGCGTCTGCGACCGCGTGGGCATCATCCGCGAGGGGAAGCTGGTCGCGGTGGAAGAAGTCGCTGCGCTGAAAGCCAAGGCGCTGCGCCAGATCGAGATCGTCTTCGACGGCCCGGCCCCGCTGGAAGCGTTCCAGCAGATCCCGGGCGTGCGCGATGTCACCGCCGCCAACAGCCACCTGCGCTGCACCATCGCCGGGCCGCTGGATCCGGTCGTCAAGCAGGCCGCCCGGTACACCGTCGTCAACATGATCAGCCAGGATCCCAACCTGGAAGATATCTTCCTCGCCTTCTATGGTCGGGAGGGGAACAACCATGCTTAGCAACGTCTACCTGAAAACCCTGCGCGATATGCGCCGCCCGCTGTTCTGGTGGGTGGCCGGCCTGTTCATCTTCACGCTCTATTTCGTCACACTCTATCCCTCGATCGAGGAAGCCAGCGCGGACATGCAGAGCTACATCGACAGCCTGCCGGACAGCTTCAAGGCGATGTTCGGCGGCAATGCGCTCGACATCAGCACGTTCGAGGGCTTCTTGACGATGGAACTGCTCAGCATGTTTTACCCGATCATGATCCTGGCGTTCGCCGTGTCGTATGGGGCGGGGCTGATCGGCAGCGAAGAGGAAAGCGGCACGCTCGAGATCCTGCTGGCTACGCCGTTGCCACGCTGGCGGGTGATGCTCTCGAAGTTCGGCGCGCTGATCACCTTCACCTTGATCGTGCTGCTGGCGGTCTGGCTGGGGATTGCGGGCGGCGTGCTGGCAGTCGACATCGAGACGGACCTGGGGAGGCTGCTGGCCGGCGTCTTGAACATGGGGCCGCTGGCGCTGGTCTTTGCGGCGCTGGCCTTTTGCCTGACCGGCCTGCGCGGCAGCCGAGGGACGGCTTTGGGACTGACCCTCGCCGTCGCGGCGATCACCTATCTGGTCCACACCATGAGCGAGGTTACCAACGTCCCGGCGTGGATGCAGAAGCTCTCGCCGTGGTACTGGTACAACGGTGTATACGCGCTGAGCGAGGGGGTTGATCCGCTCAACGTCGCGCTGCTGCTGGGCGTCACGCTGCTGCTGGTCGCGATCGGCGTCTGGGGCTTCGAGCGGCGCGACCTGGGCGTGTAAATCCGGCCATCAAGTGAAGTCAAGTGGGGGCGCTCCCAGGCCGGCTGCGGGGCGCCCTTTTTCGCGCGTATAATGAAAAGTGAAGCAGCGCCCCATCTGGGCGCGAGGTCCTCATGGTCAACGCCGCGATGGTCAACGGCATTTTCCTCAAGACCCTACGCGATATGCGCACGGCGGTGTTTTGGTCCGCGCTTGGCCTGTTTGCGATGAGCCTCTATCTGGTGACTTTCTTTCCCAGCATCGAGGAAAACTACGCCACGCTGACCGAGATCTTCGAGCGCATGGGGCCGACGATCACGGCCCTGACCGGCGGCGAGATGGACATCTCGACGGTCGAGGGTTTTCTGGCGACAAAGGTGTTCAGCCTGACCTATCCGGTCATTTTGATCGCGTTCGGGATCGCGTTTGGGGCCGGGCTGGTGGGCGGCGAGGAAGAGAGCGGCACGCTCGATGTGCTGCTGGCGACGCCAGTTGCGCGCTGGCGGGTTGTGCTCGCCAAGTTCGCCGCGCTGGTCGCCTTTGTTGCGATCGTGCTGGCGGCGACCTTTCTGGGCTTTGTCGCCGGGGCGAAGCTGGTCGATCTCGAGACGATGCGCACCGGGCGCATCCTGGCCGGGGTAATCAACCTGGGGCCGCTGACGCTGTTCTTCGCGGCACTGGCCCTGGCGCTAAGCTGCTGGCGCAACGCGCGCGGGCCGGCGCTGGGCGTGCCTGTGGCGCTGGCAGCCGGAAGCTGGCTGATTCATGCCCTGGCCGGTGTGTCGGACATTCCGGCCTGGCTGCACAAGCTGACGCCGTGGTATTACTACGACGGGCAACGCGCGCTGCTGCACGGGCCGCGGCCCGGCGGGATGCTTCTGCTGCTGGCCCTGGCCGCGGTTCTGGTGGCGGTGGCGGCGTGGAGCCTGGAACACCGTGATGTTGGGGTGTAGGCGTTTGTCGTCGATTCACCTACAATCTGCGGCGGGGCGGTCCGGTGAGGCCGTCCCGCCTTGTCGTATCGCCGGACGTTGAAAGAGGCTGCCTTGTTCACGCGTCGTCGCGCTGCAACACCCCCTGCCGAGATCCCGCCCGGGCCGGTCCAGTGGCGCCGGATGCTGAGATATCTCGCCCCGTACCGATGGCGCCTGGTGCTGGCCCTAGCCGCGCTGACCGCCGCCGCGGCGTTGTCGCTGGTCTTCCCGGCGGTCATCCGCAGTGTGGTCGACTCGGTGCTGGTCGAGGGCGACGAGGGCCTGCTCAACCGGATCACGCTGGCGCTGCTGGGCGTGTTTTTCGTCCGCTCGCTCGTTTCGCTGGTGGAAGCCTACAACCTGAACTACATCGGCGAGCGCATTGTGATGGACCTGCGCCGCCAGCTTTACGCGCACATCCAGGGCCTGTCGCTGGGCTTTTTCACCGAACGGCGCGTGGGCGAGCTGGTAAGCCGCATGTCCAGCGACGTAACGATGATGCGCGGCGCGCTGACCAGCAACCTCAACACGCTGCTGCACCAGGGCCTGACCATGATCGGCGCGGTGGCGATCATGGTTGTGATCAACTGGCGGCTCACGCTGTCGATCCTGCTTATGGTCCCGGTCGTGATCCTGCTGGGGTTCATCTTCGGCGCGATTCTGCGCCGTATCAGCACCGAAGTGCAGGACGAGCTGGCGGCGGCGACGGTGGTCGCGGAAGAGGCGTTCCAGAACATCCGCGAGGTCAAGTCGTTTGTGCGCGAGGATCATGAGATCGCGCGCTATAACCAGGCCATCGGGCGGGCGTTCAACGCGGCGCTGCGCTTGCTGCGCGTGCGGGTGGTGTTCACGCCGCTGGTGGCCTTCATGGGGTTCGGATCGCTGACGCTGATCTTGTGGTTCGGCGGGCGCGAGGTGCTGGCCGGGCGCCTGACCGGCGGCGAGCTGGTCGCCTTTCTGATCTACGGCTTGACGGTGGCAGGCAGCTTTGCCTCGCTCGTCGGGTTGTACACTTCGTTCCAGGAAGCGCTTGGCGCCACCAAACGTGTCTTCCAGCTGCTCGACACGCCGCCCGCCGTGCGGGACGCGCCTGACGCGCTTGTGCTGGAGCGGGCCGAAGGGCGCATCACCTTCGAGGACGTCAGCTTTACCTATGGCGACGCTCTCGAGGTCTTGCGCCATGTCAACCTGGATATCGCGCCGGGCGAGATCGTCGCGTTGGTCGGGCCGAGCGGTGCGGGCAAATCGACCATGTTCAACCTCATCCCGCGCTTCTATGACGTGACCGGCGGGCGCGTCTGCGTGGACGGCATCGACGTGCGCGCCATCACGCAGGCCAGCCTGCGCGCGCAGATCGGGATTGTCCCGCAGGAAACGCTGCTCTTTGGCGGCTCGATCCGCGAGAACATCCTCTACGGGCGGCTGGACGCCGACCAGGACGCCCTGATCGCCGCCGCCCGCGCCGCCAACGCCCACGAGTTCATCATGGCGCTGCCGCAGGGCTATGAGACGGTCGTCGGCGAGCGCGGCGTGCGCCTGAGCGGTGGTCAGCGCCAGCGGATCGCCATCGCGCGCGCCATCCTCAAAGACCCGCGCATTTTACTGCTCGACGAGGCGACTTCCAGCCTGGACAGCGAGAGCGAGCATCTGGTCCAGGACGCGCTGAGCCGCCTGATGCAGGGGCGCACCACCGTGATCATCGCGCACCGGCTCAGCACGGTCCGGATCGCGCACCGGATCGCGGTGCTCGACGCCGGGCAGATCGTCGAGTTGGGCACGCACGACGATCTGATGGCGGCGAGCGGGCTGTACGCGCGGCTGTATGAGATGCAGTTCCGCGAGGCCGATCTGCTCGCCGCTGCGTCCGGCAGCAGTCTCTGATCGGCCCGCCTGGCATGCAGAGCGGGCACAGGAAGACGGGGGTCGTGCAAACCATTCCGGAAGCCGGTTTGGCTGTGGCGCTAAAAGCGCTTCAGGCGTCGCGGCGCGAGGGCAGCATCCTCGGCGCGCTGCGGGTTTTTCACGGCGAGCTGGGCGACGTGTTCCGGCTGCCGCTGCCGGTCTTCCGCGCGGTGATGCTGGTCGGGCCGGAAGCCAACCGCTTCGTGCTCGTCACCGGACGCGACCGGCTGTTGTGGCGTCCGCCGGGCGACCCAGTCCAGCGGTTGCTGCGCCGCGGGGTCCTGGTGACAGACGGCGACGAACACACCGCGCTGCGGCGGCTGCTCGGTCCGCCGCTCCACAAGGCGCGCATCCCAGGCTATGCGCCGCAGGTGGTGCGCTGGACCGATCAGGTGACGTCCTGCTGGGATGCGCGCGGCCCGCTGGATATGCTGAACGAGATGCGCCGTGTCGCGCTGCTGATCCTGACCGGCACGCTGTTCGACATCGATCTGACGCCCGACCTCGATCGTCTGTGGCCCGCCATCCTGCGCGTGCTGCGCTACATTTCCCCCGGCGCGTGGATGGTGTGGCGCGGCACGCCGCAGCCGGGCATCACCGCCGCGCGGAACACCCTCGACGGCTGGCTGCACGGGATCATCCTGGAGCGGCGCGTCACGCACGACCGGCACGCGCCCGCCGAAGATCTGCTGACCGCGCTGGTGCGCTCCGGCCTGCCGGACGCGCGCATCCGCGACCAGCTTCTGACCATGCTGATCGCCGGGCACGACACCAGCACGGCGCTGCTGGCGTGGGCGCTCTATCTGCTGGGGCGTCATCCTGAGGCGCAGGCCCAGGCACGCGCCGAGGTCGATGCGGTGGTGGGGGCGGACCCGCCCGACGCGGCTCATCTGGACGGGTTGCGCTATCTGGGCCGGGTGATCGACGAAACGCTGCGGCTCTATCCGCCGATCCATCTGGGGCAGCGCGTGGCGGCGGTCGACCTGACGTTCGGCGACTATTCGATCCCTGCGGGCACGCGCGTGCTGTACTCGATCTTCCTCACGCACCGGCATCCTGCTTTCTGGCCCGATCCGGACGCCTTTGACCCCGACCGCTTTCTGCCGGAGCGGCGGCGCGAGCAGGTGCCCTATGCCTATCTGCCGTTCGGCGGCGGACCGCGCAATTGCCTGGGCATGGCCTTCGCGCAGGCCGAGGCGAAGCTGGTGCTGGCGCGGCTGTTGCAGGGTTGGACCTTCGCACCGGAGCCGCGCCGGGTCAGCCTGCACATGGGGGCGACGCTTGAGCCGCGTATGGGGCACGGGGCGGGTGTGCTGATGCGCGTGCGGCCCCGCGCCGGGTCGCTTGTGTGACTTTTCTGCCGCGGCTGCGTATAGTTTTCGTAGACACACACTCCCCTCTGTTGACATGGCAGGAGCGATGCAATGGTACGCATCACGACACTGATCAACCTTGTCGCAACCGTGGTGATATGGGCTGCCGTTCTGGCGGCGCGTCTGGTGGGTGGCTCCGATCTGGGCATTATGGACTTTATGCTGTTCGCCGGGGTAGGGACGACGATCGCGCTGTGGACGGTGTGGGCGCTTGTGAGCATCGATTTCATCAAGAACCAGTCCGAGCGGGGGAAGGTGAAGCGCGCCAGCCCCGAAGCCGAGTCCGACGCCCGGCTCTCGCTGCTGCTGCAGTTGCTGGACGAGGACGAGCGCCGCACGCTCAGGCAGCGCCTGCGCGACGAGCTGCGCGCCGATGGTGCGGCTGTCGCACTCGAAGACTTGCTCGGCGACACCGGCCAGGATCGCCGCGCGCGGCGTGGATAGCGGGCCGGGCGCGCAGTGCCTGATGGAGCAAGGGACGGGTTGATGAATCGACACCGGATCAACAGTGTCGTGTCCGGCGTGGTCGGCACGGTCTTTATCTGGGTCGCCGTGCTGATGGTTCGCTCCATCGGCGGGGCGACCGCCCCCATGTTCAATTTCGCGCTCCTGATCGGCTTTCTGGCGACGGTCGGCCTGTGGCTGTCGTGGGCGGTCATGGCCTTCCAGCAAAGCGGGGCGGAGCAGTGGCACGAAAAAGCCAAGCGGTCGCCCGCTGAAGACGATGCGCGGCTTTCGCGCATGCTGCTGCAGATGCTCGACGAGGACGAGCGCCGCACGCTCAAGCACCGCCTGCGCGATGATCTGCGCGCCGACGGCCAGGCGATCTCGCTGGATGAACTGGTCGCTCGCGGCGAGCAGGCCGGGCGCGATTCCTAGAGCGTGTTCAGACCCCTCATCCG
>DYEN01000576.1 GCA_020725705.1 Anaerolinea sp. | reverse complement strand
GCACCCCGGTACATAGGGGACTCTGGGCGCTTGCCCACCGTTTGGCTATTCGCCCCTCACCCCACCCCCTTTCCCTCTGCACCTTGCGTCGCGGGGAGAGGGGCCTGAAGAACGTGGGCCGAAGGGTTTTGTCCCCGGATCGAGCACGCGCCGATACCGCGCCCCCTCATTATCCGAAAAAGTGTCACCTATGTCTCCGAACGTGTGTTACCTATCTCTCCAGTCTATACACACGTGCGAGAGAGAAGGGGCCGGGGGACGAGGGGGTCCTGCGTACGCGCGCCGCGCCCTAGAACAGGCTGAGCTGCTTGGGCGGGGGTGGCGGCTCGTCCGGCTCGTCGCCCCCTGGCAAATCGGCAAGCTCCGCCAGCAAAGCGGGCATCCGCTTGAAATCCGCTTCCATCGCCGGGCGCAGGTTCGGGTTGCGCAGCACCGCCGCCGGATGGAAGAGCGGATAGTAGATCCGGTTGTTGGCGCGCTTGGGCTGCCCATGAAGCCGGGTGATGCGGGCGTCGGGCGGGAAGTACAGCGCCATGCTGAAGCGCCCCAGTGTGGCAATCAGCTTGGGCCGGATGAGCTCGACCTGGCGCTTGAGGTAGGTCTCCACGCAGGTTCCGATCTCGTCCGGCTGCGGGTCGCGGTTGCCCGGCGGGCGGCACTTGACCACGTTGGTGATAAAGACCTGATCGCGCTTCAGGCCGATCTTCGCCAGCAACTCGTCAAGATATTTGCCGGATGCGCCGACAAAGGGCAGCCCCTGCTGGTCTTCATGAAAGCCCGGCGCCTCGCCAATGAACATGATCTCGGCGTCCACACGCCCCGCGCCGGGGACGGCATGCGTCCGGCCGCTGTAGAGCGGGCACAGCCTGCACTGGCGGATGGTGTCACCGATCTCCTGCAACGCCGCCCGGCGTTCTTCCAGGCTCATCTTCTCAGCCATGCGCGTTCTCCTGTGCAAACCCATCACCTGTCTGGGACGGTGAAGTAATCGACAAAGTTCAGCCGGGCACGCAAGGCTTCCAGGCGCGCGTCCAGCTCCTGGCGGTACGCCTCGTCCAGCGGCCGCACTTCCATCAACAGGGCGTCCTCGCCGTCATCGCGGTAATATCCGCGCCGGCGCCCGACCACCCGGTAATGATACTTCTCATACAGCGCCTGCGCCGCATAATTGCTGGCCCGCACTTCCAGCACGGAGTAATCCCCGTTGCAGTTGATCGCCCGCCTGAGCATCGCCGCCAGCAGCAGCTCGCCCAAGCCCCGACCGCGATAGTCCGGCGCGACCGCGATGGTGCTGATATGCGCCTCGCCCGCGATCAGCCAGCAGCCGCCATAGCCCACGACCTGCGCCGCGCCGGGCGCGGGCGCGCGCAGCCGCGCCGCCAGACCCCGCAGGCCGCCGGGTCGCTCCGGTTCCGGCGCGAACGCTTCCACCACCACCAGATACGAGCTATCCCGGTTGTTGATCTCGAACTCGTAGGTTCGGGCCGACCACGGCGTTGAAAACGACTGGCGGTCGATCTGGAGCACCTGCGGGATATCCTCAAGCGTCATCGGCCGCAGGATGTAGGCGGGGGTCATGGGTGCGGGACTCCCGGCTGGTGCAGGTAGATCGGCGTGACACGGGCGGGGTCTTCGGTCTCGCCCGCTTCGACACGGTCCCAGGCCACCTCCGCCAGCATCCCCGCGCGGCGCAGCGCGAACACGCCCGGCGCGATGCGCACCGGCCGATCGGTGGCGTCCAGCAGAGCGTGGCCCGCCACGTCGATCTCCCCGGCGAACAACGTCTCGTTCTCAACCCGCTCCAACAGCTGCGCCCAGTCTGTGATCTGCGCCGGGCCGGCGCCGGTCCAGCGATCGCGCGCCCAGTGGAAGGGCTGCGCGCAGATGCGCCCGCGCCCGACCTGGATGACGGCGATCAGCGTGCTGCCCAGCGGGGGCACACCCGCCGCGAGGATGTCCAGCGTCGGGATCGCGACCAGCGGCACACGCTGGGCCAGGGCCAGCCCTTTCGCCACCCCCAGCCCGATCCGCAGCCCGGTGAACGACCCCGGCCCCTGCGCCACCGCGATCGCGCTCAGATCGCGGATGCTTCTGCCGGTGGTCTTCAGTGCGGCGCGAATGGCAGGGGTCAGTTCGACGGTATGGTTGTTGTGCGTCCGCCAGGTGGCTTCGTAGTCGATCTGCCGCCCGTCGTGCAGGGCCAGGCTCATCCACTGTGTGGCAGTGTCAATGGCAAGTAACACGTCAGCGCTCCTTCGTGGCTCCCGGCCCGGCTTGGCGGCCCACCGTGCGCTCGCGGAAGGCGTGCAGCAGAGCGCGGGCGCGCTCGCCGGTCGCGCGGAACGAGAGCCGGCGCTCGCTGTCGCCCAGAAACGACAGCGTGATCCACAGGCAGTCGGGCGGCAGCAGATCGCGCACGTTCTCGGCCCACTCGATAACCGCCACGTGCTCGCCGTAGATCATGTCTTCCAGGCCGATGCTCCACGCGTCCGCGGGGCTTTCGATCCGGTAGCAATCGATGTGGTACAGCATCTGGCCGTCCGGGGCGCGTGTGTGCTCGTGAACCAGGGTAAAGGTCGGGCTGGTGACCGGCTCGCGCGCGCCCCATCCGGCGGCGATGCCCCGCGTCAGCGCCGTCTTGCCCGCGCCCAGATCGCCCGACAGGCACAGCACATCCCCGCCCTGGAGAACCTCGCCCAGCAGTGCGCCAACCTGGATAGTCTGCTCGACGCTATGACTGATGAAATCGACCGTGGTTGTGGCGGAAGAAGACACGATGTTGCTCCTACCCTTGTGGGCTAGATTATACTGCACGCCCCGGCCCGGTGACATCCCGATCCCGGCCCAAACAGCCCTGCGCTAGGACACCGCCTGGCGCGCCAGAGTCCATTCCTGCCACAGGCTGAACAGCGACAGGAACCCAAACGCCAGCACATACACCACCATGTAGATCGTCATCGCCGGCAGCTTGACCAACGCGATCACCAGCCCGGCCAGCGCGTAGGCGCCCAGCACCAGCTCGCCGATCGTCGTCCAGTCCGGCCGGATGGCGTAGCGCGCGCTGGCAAGCCGGTCACCCTTGCGCACCACGCGGAATTTGGGCGTGCGCTTGAAGACATTGCCGCCCCGCCGTGTCACCGCTTCGAACACCGCGCGCGAGTTGCTCAGCATCATACCGGTGCCGACCAGGATCAGCACCGGGAAATAGAGCAGCCGCCGCCACCAGTCGCGGTAGAGCGCCGCCTGCCCCATCGCCATGAAGATCGGCGGCGCCAACCCCGCGATCCCCAGCGGGCCGAGCGGTAGCTGCATCAGCATATCGGTTAGCAGGATCGGTGGCGTGACCAGAAAGAGCAGCAGGACAAAGGGCTGGATGGCGTACTGGCCCAGGTGCAAAATCCCCATCCACTTTTGCAGCAGGTTGAGGTTCGAGCGCAGCAGCGGCCCGGCGTGCTTGAGCAGGCACTGCGTCGAGCCTTTGGCCCAGCGCGCCTGCTGAACCTTATAGGCCGTCAGTTGCGGCGGCACCTCGCCGGGCACCGCCACGTCCACCACATAGCGGAAGCGCCAGCCCTTGAGGAAGGCGCGGTAGCTCAGGTCCAGGTCTTCCGTCAGCGTGTCGGCGGACCACCCGCCCGCGTCCAGGATCGTCTCGCGCCGCCAGACGCCGCCCGTCCCGTTCATCGACATGGGCAGCGTGCCCCGGCTGCGCGCCACCTGCTCGATGGCGAAGTGCTGGTCCATCGCCAGCGCCTGGGCGCGCGTCAGCAGGTTGTAATCGACGTTGAGGTGCGCCCAGCGCGTCTGGACCAGGGCCACGCGCGGATCGGCGTTGAAGTGCGGCATCACCCGCCGCAAGAAGTCTGGGGCGGGCACGAAATCGGCGTCGAAGATGCCGACGCAATCCGTCGTCACGCGCTCCAGGCCATAGGCCAGCGCCCCGGCCTTGTACCCGACGCGCTCCGGGCGCCGGATCAGCTCGATGTTCAGGCCGCGCGCGCGCCACTCGTCCACCTTCTTGCGCAGCACGTCGGTCGTCTCGTCCGTCGAGTCGTCCAGCACCTGCACATAGAGCTTATCGCGCGGGTAATCGAGCGCGCCCATGGCATCGATCAGCCGGTCGACCACATGCTGCTCGTTGTAGATCGGAAGCTGCAACGTCACCGACAGCAGCTCGTCGTCGCTGACCTC
>DYEN01000575.1 GCA_020725705.1 Anaerolinea sp. | reverse complement strand
CTTGGCACGTTCTGGAGCCTGGATTGGGACGCACCCGACGACGTGCTGGAGGCCACGGTAATCGCCCGCGACCGCCTGGAACTACTGCGAAAAGGTACCTACCAAAGCGCCCAGGTGCAGCAGAATATGAGCCTCTACACACTGGCCGAGCAGGTGCTGCAAGACGCTGGCCTGGAACCCGGCGACTACTACATCGACCCCGACCTGCAGAACGTCGTGGTGCCGTGGGCCTGGTTCAACCCGACCACGCACCGGGAGGCGTTACGGATCATCGCCGAAGCGGGCCTGGCCGTCGTCTACTGCGACCGGGACGGCGTCCTGTGCGTCCGGCGCTACGCCTCCGGCTTCGGGGCGACCCCGGCGCTCGCGATAACGGCAGGCGACTACTTCGTCGCCCGGGCGCCCAGCCGCCAGGATCAGGTGGCGAACGAGATCGTGGTGGACACGCAGCCCCTCCAGCCTGCGGCTGTCGCGGAGGAAGTATACCGGAGCAATTCGCCGCTCAGCGTCCCGGCAAGCCAGAGCGTGACGGTGCTGGTCTACTACAACCAGCCACCCGTGATCGAGGCCGCGGCCAGCCTGGAGGGCGCGCCGACTGGTGTGAGCATAACAGCTGCCACCTACTACGGCTGGGGCGCGCAGGTGACGATCACGAACAGCACGGCAAGCGCCGTATCCGTGACACTGGTGGTAACGGGCAAGCCGTTGGCCGTCCGCAACAAGGAGCGGGCCGTCGCCCGGGACGAGGCCAGCATCATCGAGAACGGCGTGCTGCGGTACGAGTTCCCGGCCAACCCGCTCGTGCAGACGCTTTCCGTGGCGCAGCAGATCGCCGATACCCTGTTGGCCTCGGTGAAAGATCCGCGCCGGGACATCGAGGTGGAGTGGCGCGGGAACCCGGCCCTGCTTCTCGGGGACCGCGTGACCGTCAAGGGCCAGGACTACTACGCCATTCGCCAGGAGATTGAGTGGGCCGGTGCCCTGTCGGCCCGGCTCACCGGGAGGAAGGCGACATGAGCACTGCTCCAACCGGCTTCCAAACGCCCAAGACCAACTGGCAATCTGCTGACGTAGTGCTGCCGGATGACCTCAACCGGATCGAGGGCAACATCAACGCTATCGAAGCCGGGAACCGCACAATTGACCAGGCTCAGGTTCCCACGGGGCTGGTCGGTACGTTGCGACAATTCCTGGACTGGATTCCAGGTGCGATTAGACGCCTGTTGGGGACGACCAACTGGTATGACACGCCGCCCACAACCCTCGCAGCGGCGAAGAGCCACATCGACGCTGCCGCGCCCCACAGCGGTCACGAGACGCCTTCGGGGGCGCAGGCGAAAGTGGATGCGGCCATGGCCAGCCACACCGGGGCCGCCGATCCGCATCCCAATTATGCGTTGGACACAGACCTGAGCAACCACGCAGCGGCAACGGCTGTGCATGGTGCTACCTCAGCGGCCACAGCGAACCGCATCATCCTCCGTGATTCGGCGGGCCGGGCAAAGATCGCTGCACCCGCCGCTTCGGACGATATCGCGCAGAAGGCCCAGGTGGACGCGGTCCAGACGAACCTCAATAACCACATCAGCGCGGCCGATCCGCACTCGCAGTATGCGCTCGACTCCGACCTGAGTGCCCATAAGACTGCCGCCACGCTGGACCACCCTGATGGCAGCGTGACGCTAGCGAAAATCAATTCGGCGGCCATGACCTCGGCAGGCGGCACCGAAGCTAACCGGCTAGCGGTGACCAATGCGTCGGGGCGGGTGGGGGATGCAGACAAGGTTGACGGCCTGGATGCGGCGAGCATATCTGGCGCCAAGATAATCACTTTGCTGGCGCCTGATTATCAGTACAGAACGAGTTCCAGCACGTCAGGCAACACCGTTGCAGAAGCACAGGATTCCTACGGGGCCGCGGGCACAAACCTGCAGGTATTCAGGTTCCTGTGGCAAGCAGCTTTGGCCGCCGGCAGGTCGGTATACTTCGAGGCGATAATTGCGGCGCAAACTGGCTATACAGCTTATGCGGGCTTGAAAAATTTGAGCACCGGTACGGTCCTCGTCCAAGTGTCAACAACCAACACCTCGCCCACGAGGCTCAGGTCGGGAGCCCTTTCCTTACCCGATAACACCGAATTGGCTGTTTGTTTCTGGAACAGTGGTGGGTGGTCGTACCTGACGGCAGCTCGTTTAATCAT
>DYEN01000574.1 GCA_020725705.1 Anaerolinea sp. | reverse complement strand
GCAAGGGCAATTTCCCGCCGATCCCCGATGTGGTCCAGACCCCGCGCAGCGGCGTCACGCTGACGCACCGCGTCGGGATCCAGTTGCGTAGCGGCGTGAACCCGGCCACCAGCCCGATCCCCGGCATGGCGGTGACTCCGCGCAGCCAGGCCGAGCCGGCACTCAACGATTGGCTGGCGGGCGTCCTGCCGGACCCGGCGGCGGTCTTCTGCACCGCGACGCTCACCGACCCGATCGCGGGCACCGAGACGGAAGTCACCGTCACCCAGCAGGATCTCGGCCTACAACCTATCGACCTGCTCTATCTGCTGAGCTACGAGACAGAGCCGGCCATGGCGGAACTGGACGACCGCGTGATACGGCATGTGATCCAGACGCAGAACCCGCGCGCCGACGCCGCGATCCGCATCGAATACACGCGCAAATCCGCCGACCTGGGGACCTTCTCGTTCTTCGAGTTGATGCCGCTGGTCGCCAGCCTGCGCAAGCTGGCGCTGACCTCGCGCCCGCTGCGCGCCAGCGACGTGATGCTGCCGGTCGAGGCCCAGCCCGCGCAGGATGAAACTGTCGCGCTGGATCGCGGACGGGTCGCCACCGCCCACGCCACGGTCGCGGCGCTGCGCGGCGATCTGGCTACGTTCCAGGCGGCGCTGGAGCCGTTGCTGGCCGATCCGGACACCCACCGGGGCGCGATCCTGAGCGGGATCGATACCACCGCCGATCAGATGATCGCTCTGCTGGAACGCGCCAGCCGCAGCGCCATCCCGCAAACCGGCTGGGGCTTCATCGTCCAGCGCCGCGCCGCGATCTACCGGCGGCTGCTGGATGCGATCGGGGCGCTGGTCGATCGCTGGACGGAACGGCTGGACGCGTTCGATGCCGCCATCGCCGCTTACGATGCCCTGCCGGGAACCACGCCGCCCGCCGAGCTATTTGACCGGCTGATCGAGGCTGAGCGGTGGGTCGCCACCCGGCCGGAGAACCCGCTCCCCAATACCCCGGCAGACCTGCGCGCGCTGCTGGACACCAAGCGCGCGGCTTTTGTGGGGCGGCTGGCCCAGTTCGACGCGCTGCTGAGCGACACGCAGTCGCTGGCGTCTCTGGTGGCGAGCGTGCAGGCGCTGCTGCCCGTCAGCGAATTCGATCTCAACGAGTTCCCGATCGCGGTGACCGAGGACGAGATCATCCTGTTCGCGGGCGACCTGCTGGGGCTGGCCGTTAGCCTGGGCGCGGACCTCGACGCGCGGCTGGCCGCCGCGCAGGCGCAGCTTGACGCGCACGACGCCGCAGCCGCTGCGTCCGAGAAGGTCGCGGCGCTTCAGGCGGGCGCGAAGGCCCTGTTCGGCCCGGACTTCGCGATGATCCCGGAGTTCACGCTCAGCGCGGGGCAGGGCGCGGAGTGGGAAAAGGCGTTCAATACCAGCAGCGCGCTGCTCGATTACCTGACCGGCACGCTGAACGTCGCCTTCCCGGTCGACGACTGGCTGTACGGCGTGGCGCGGGTCCGCGACAAGCTGCGCCACTGGGAGCGGGTGCTGATGCTGGCCGAGGGCTTCGGCAGCGGCTCACCACAGCTTACGCCGGTGCAGTTCCCCTACCAGGACGGCGACCGCTGGCTGGCGCTGGAGTTCCCCGACGACTACGTGCTGGATGGCGACCACCTGCTGTACACGGCCCACTACGCCGCGCCGTTCAACCGCAGCGCGCCGCAGTGCGGGCTGCTGGTGGACGAGTGGACCGAGGTGATCCCCGGTACCGAAGAAACCACCGGCCTGACCTT
>DYEN01000573.1 GCA_020725705.1 Anaerolinea sp. | reverse complement strand
GTTCCAACGGATGCGCAGAACATCCATGAACATGTCGATCGAATCGCGCACAGGTCGGATGCGCGTATTCGCCTTGTAGTACCAGTGGATCGGCACCTCGACGATGCGCAGGCCCCGCTGCTGCGCGATGAACAGCACTTCCACGTCAAAGCTCCATCCGTTCAATGTCTGGAGCGGAAAGAGTTCTTCGGCGGCCTCGGCCCGGAACATCTTGAAGCCGGCCTGCGTATCCTGGAAACCGTGGACGGCGAACAGGCGCACGATGGTGTTGAACACGCGGCCCATAACGTGGCGATGCCACGGCTCATCGTAGCGTACTGCGCCGGGCGCCTCGCGCGAGCCGATCGCGATGTCGAAATCCGTCAGACGGGGGGGTAGAAACTGAGCAATGTCCTCGATGGGCATCGACAGGTCGGCGTCGCAGATGAAGCGGTACTGGCCGCGCGCCGCAAGCATCCCGGTGCGGACCGCCGCGCCTTTGCCCTGCGTCCCTTCAAACAAGGGGCGCACAAACGGTTTCTGAGCGGCGAAGTCCTCAACGATCGCGTGCGTCCGGTCTGATGAGTTGTTGTCCACGACGATGACTTCGACCGGATAATCCTGCGACTCCGCGAAGTGCGCGATGCGCTCCAGACTTTCGGGCAGGCGGGCCTCTTCGTTGTAAGCCGGGATGACGATCGACACGAACGGCCGGCTGGGATCGGTGGTCGAGGGATGGGTTCCCACAAGGGTCTCCTGGTGTTAAGCCGCGTCCGGCGGGCTGGCCGGGACCGGGGTCAGGATCGACTCAAGGTATGCAATAGATACACGGCGACTGCGCTGGATGGCGCGCCGCTTGCGCAGCATTTTGGGCAGACCGGGCAGGCTGGCTGCCATGCCACGCAGCCGCGCCCGCGCTGCCGGGCCGCGCCAGGCGCGGAGCGCGTCCGCAGCCAGCGCCGCCTGCGAGCGCATGATCTTTGGCCAGTGCTTGCGCCACAACGGCGTCGGGTAGTCTTTGATCAGGATCCAGATCATGTTCCGCCCATCGTAGTAGCTGGCAGTGACGCCTCCGCCGGTGGCAGCAAGACGGTGGTAGACGACCGCCCGCGGCACGTAGACACAGCGGTAACCGGCCAGTTGTGCGCGCCAGGCGAGATCCATGTCTTCCGCCGAAAAGAAGAAATCGTCGTCAAGCAGTCCGATGTCGTCCAGCATCGCGCGCCGGTAGGCGGCTGAGCCGCCACAGGCACTGAACACGTACTCCTCGCGATCATACTGGCCGGTGTCCGTCTCCCACACGCCGCGATTGACGAGCCGCCCATCGACGCGATACAGGTCGCCGGCGGTGTGGAAGCGCGTCCGGTCATCGAACAACAACATCTTCGAGGCGACGATCCCGGCTTCGGGATGGCGCTCGAAGGCGGCGACGACCTCGCTCAGCCAGTCCGGATCGGCTTCGGTGTCGTTGTTCAGCAGCACGATGATCGTGCCGCCGGCGGCGCGCATCCCCGCGTTGCAGGCGCCGGTGAACCCGCGATTGTCGGGCAGGGCGACGAGGCGCACTTCGGGGTAACGCTCTGCCAGCAGAGCGCGTGAGCCGTCGGTTGATGCGTTGTCGGCGACGATGATCTCGCGGCGCGGATAGGTCTGCGCGCGCAGCGCATCCAGACACGTAGGCAGGTGGTGCGCCCCGTTCCAGTTCGGGATGACAACCGACACCAGCGGAGTCTCAACGCTGCCCGACATCGCTTACTCCTGCAAGAGGCCCTCGGCGCGCAGAAACGCTGACAGCGCATCGGGCCATGGGCGCAGCCGGATACCCATCTGGGCCGCGGCGAAATTGCGCAGCGCGCTGTACTCCGGCGGGCGCGACGCGCGCCGGAATTCGGCCAGCGCGATGGGTTCGATGGGCGTTTCGCGGTGCCCGGCCAGATCAAGGACGCAGCGTGCCAGCCCAAAGCGCGAAACCTGTCCCTCGTTGATCAGGTGATACGTGCCGCTTCGCCCGGTTTCGATCAACCGGACCAGGGCGTCGGCCAGGTCGTTGGAATAGGTGGGCGAGCCGATCTCGTTGGTGACCACACGCAGCGGTTGCCCCTCGCGCGCGGCCCGCAGGATGGTGTGGATGAAGTTGCTACCCCCGTGCGCGTAGAGCCATGCCGTGCGCACGATCATGTGTTGCGGCACCAGCTCGCGTACGATCTGCTCGCCGACCCACTTGCTGTACCCGTAGGGATTGATCGGGTTGGGCGTGTCGTACTCCAGATAGGGGCGGGCCGCACGCCCGTCAAAGACCTCGTTCGTGCTGATATACACCAGGCGTGCGCCGTGAGCCTGGCACGCCTGCGCGACCGTCTGCGTGCCGAAGCCGTTCACCAGCAGCGCGCGATCCGGGTCCTCGGCACATCGATCGACGGCGGTCAGCGCGGCGCAGTGCACGACCAGTTCCGGCTCGGTTTCGTCAAACGCAGCACGAACCGCTTCCCAGTCTGTGACATCCATTCTCGTCACATCGTAGCCGGACACCGCGTGACCGCGCGCGCTGAGGCGGGTTTGAAGCGCGCTGCCCAACCGGCCATCGGCCCCCGTCAGTAGAACTCGCATGGAAGACCATCCATCCAGATAGCACGGCGCCAGACCGCGCCGTTGCGAAGCGGGGAAAGTGCCCCTGATAACCGGGGCCATTATACCGGAACTGCGCACAGGCGAAAACAACGCCGCCCGTCCGTCTGCCCACTGCCGGCGTGATGCCGCCCAAGCCCGCCTGCCGCTGCATCCCCGGTAATAGAGAGTATTTAGGAATGTGTTGAATTGACGAATCCTTAAAGTTCTTGACAGAAAATGTAGGAATCGTTATAATCATGTCATTGAAATCGAAAGATGTTAAGCTTCAGCCGCTTTGTTCCGCTGCATGGGAAGCTCGCGGCTTGCTTTTTTAGTTATCGGTATCGTTGAGGTCGGTTACTGTGGCTGCGTCTCAGCTTCCCGAATTCGTCAACCCCCGTGTTCTCAAAATCAACGTCGGTTTCATCCTCGCTGAAAGCGCCGGCTATCAGCGCGTGATGCAGCTCGATTTGCCGCGGGTGCGTCTTGGGGGCGACCTGGATCTGGATTATCTGCGGGGCGACATCCGCCTCAGCCGCAACTCGCGCGGGATCTTCGTGCGGAGCAGCCTTGAGGCAGCGGTGATCGGCGAATGCGTGCGCTGTTTGGAATTGACGCACATTCCGGTTCGCTTTGAGCTTGAAGAGTTGTTTGTTTACCCGCCCAGCGCTGAAGAACCGTACTCGGTTGAGGAAACAGGCATTCTCGATCTTGGGCCGCTGGTGCGTGAAGAGGCGATCCTGGCCGTGCCGATGGTGGTCCTCTGCCGTCCCGACTGTGCCGGGCTGTGCCCTGAGTGCGGGCAGAACCTGAACGAGGGGAGCTGCGACTGCGCGCAGGATACAATCGATCCCCGGCTGGCTATTCTGCGGTCGATGCTGGGCGAGGATGACGGCGGTTGAACTTATTGGTTCGTTGGTCTTCCAGCAAGCTGTATCTTTAGATGATGAAATGGGGGATTCACGTTGAAAGACTACAGCGACACCGAAAACCAACAAACGACCGGCCTGATGGCACTGCTGCTCGAAAGAGCCGATAGCCAGGGTTTCCTCACCACGGACGATATCCTGGAAGCGATCCCTGAAACAGATGACACCGTTGAACGGCTAAACGATATTTTTCGATGGCTTCAGCGGCTCGGCGTTGAAGTCTACGGGGACCGTCCGGGGGACGAAGAAGCGATCCGCACCGACGAGGACGACCTCGATGATGACGATGAGTTCGATCTGAGCGGCGTGTCGTCCGACGACACGGTCGGGCTGTATCTCAAGGAGATGGCCCGCGTTCCACTGCTCTCGACCGAGGAAGAGGTCGAGCTGGCCCGCCGGTTGGAAGCGGGGAATACGGCGCGCGCCGAGCTGATGCGCCTGGGGGACGATGCTGACCCCGATCTGGTCGCCGAGTTGAACGCGCTGATCGAAGACGGCAAGGCAGCGCGCGACCATCTGATCAAGGCCAACACCCGCCTGGTGGTGAGCATCGCGAAAAAATATATGGGGCGTGGGGTGCATTTTCTGGACTTGATCCAAGAAGGCAACCTGGGGTTGATGAAGGCGGTTGAGAAATTCGATTACACGCGCGGTTACCGTTTCAGCACCTATGCCACC
>DYEN01000572.1 GCA_020725705.1 Anaerolinea sp. | reverse complement strand
GCCACGAGAAAACCGCGCAGGACATCATGCGGCAGCCGGTGTACACAGTCCGGGCCGACGACGCGCTGGGGCACGTCGCGCAGTTGATGGTCGAGCGCAAGCTGACGCGGCTGCCGGTGGTCGACGCCAAAGACCGCCTGGTCGGGATGGTCAGCCGCCTGGACATCCTGCGCGCCGTGGCCGGCAACGGCGCGGGCGAAGCGGAGCGCGCCCCCGAGCTTCCGAAGCAGGGCCGGTCGCTCGGCGAGATCATGGCTCCGGTGGTCCCTTCCGTCTATATCAACGATGATCTGGTTGACGTTTTGCAGCAAATGCTCAAGTCGGCCGTCCGCTACGTGGTCGTGTTGGACGAGCAGCAGCGGGCCGTCGGGATCATCACCGAAGGGGACCTGGTGGCGCGGGTGGCGCCGGTGGTGCGCCCCAATTTGCTGCAGGCCATCGCCCAGCGGGTGATGGGCACCGGGCTGATGCGCGGGCACGCCCGCGCGCGCGATATCATGTCCGAGCATGTGCTCTCCGCCCCGCCGGAAACCGGCGTGCCGGACGCGATCGCGCTGATGCTGCGCGAGGGGCGCAAACGGATCGTCGTCGTCGACCAGGCCGGGCGACCGATCGGGATTGTCGATCGCCAGGCCCTGCTGGCTGCCAGCCTGGGCGCCGACGAGCGGTCTTTGCCCGCTCAGCCCCAGGCAGAATAGGAGAGGCGCATGCGCCAGAGAGAAGAACGCTTTCCACGCAAGGTCCAGGCCCTGGACGAGCTGCCAGGGCCGGTCGCCGACGCTGTGTTGTCGCAGCAGCCCGCCGAGTCCATCCGGCTGATCATCGTCATCCCGCCGGGGGCGTACCCCGTGCGGCGGAGCATCTGGGGGTTCGAACTGCCGTTTGGGTGGCGTCGCACGCCGGAGCGCACGCTTGTGTTCGGCCCGGATCGCTTTACGCTGGTCGAGGTCGCGGGCGGCGAGCCTGCCGCGCCGGTGACGGTCCCGCTGGCGGCGCTGCTCGAGCTGTACCATTTCCAGGTGCTGCTCTATTCGTGGCTGGAGCTGAGATGGAGCGAGGCGGGCGAGGTGCGCGCCGTCCGGGCCGAGTACAACTCGGTGGGCACGCCGCTGCTGTGGCAGGGCCTGTCGGCCATCCGCGACAGTTTCGCGCGCCAGCCCCTGCGCGGTCCGGCGGTCCGCCCCGAAGACCTGGCGGAGTTTCCCTTCAAGTTCCGGAGCTATACCCACGCGAGCCTGATGGACGGGGAGCCGCTGGCCGGGGCGGTGTTCCAGCCTGCCATCCGGCCGTCGGGGAAGCGCTGGGCGCGCTATGTCTCGCCGAACCGGGCGATTGCACTCACCGACCGGAACCTGTTCCTGGTCGAAGATCAGCGCCATCGCCTGCGGTGGGGTGATCGCGGCGATGCCGACTACGCGGTGATCCAGCGTTTCTTCCCGCTTGATCGCTTGCAGTCCGCCGAGTTGGTGCCGGGTCCGGACTACGACGAGCTGGCGCTGCGCCTGGAACAGGGCGGGGCGATCCACGAGGTGCGCATCCCGCTGGAAGCGCCTCAGGCGCAGCGCGTGCGCGAGCTGCTGCACGGGCAGCCGTAGGCGGGCTAGCGGCTGTCACATGGGCTTTGCAGGCCGGGTGGCGCCGCCCCTCATCCCCCGGCCCCTTCTGCCTCGCCGCGGGGAGAAGGGGAGCATACCGGCGGCGGCTCAAGCCCTCGCCCGGCGCGTCTCCAGTGCCGCCGACCCGGAGCCATCACGAACGGCGCCTGCCGTTTAGAAGCCGCCAACCGCGGCGCGCAGGATCGGCGTGTC
>DYEN01000007.1 GCA_020725705.1 Anaerolinea sp. | reverse complement strand
CCGCGCAACGCCTCGGGCACATGCGCCGCCGTCTCGGGAAAGGCGGGTGTTCGGGAAAGATGCGCCTCGACCCAGTCCTCGAAGCCTTTGGCGGCGAAGACGGTCTGGCGCGTCAGCATTTCATACAGCACACAGCCGAAGGCGTAGATGTCGGCGCGGAGATCGACCTGTTCGGAGCGACACTGCTCCGGCGAGAGGTAGGGCGCCGTGCCGACCACCGCCCCGGCGCGCGTCAGCCGGATCGAGTGGTTGTCAAGCATGTCGTGCGACGGGATATCGGCCAGGTCCAGCGAGCGCACCAGGCCGAAGTCGGTGACCTTGGCGATGCCGTCGTGCCGCACCAGGATGTTGGCCGGCTTGAGATCGCGGTGCACCAGGCCCGGAACGCGCGTGACGGCGTGCTGCATGGCGAGCGCGATATGCAGCGCGAACTCGATCGCGGTCGGCAGGTCGATGCGGTTGTGGCGAATCCAGCTTCGCAGGTCCGGCCCCAGCCCTTCCGGCCCGGAAACGTGTTCGAGGATGATGTGCGGGCGGCCCTCGAACTTCTGAACGCGGCGTGCCTGGACAATATGGCGATGCTTCTCCATGCGGATCCAGGTCAGCGCCTCGTGCGTGAAGCGCGCGACGGCGTTCTCGTTGGTCAGGAACTTGCTCTGGAAGGTTTTGATCGCCACCGGCTCGCGCTCTTCGTGGTCGTAGCACAGGTAGACGATTCCCATCCCGCCGCGCAGCACCTGGGCCACCTCGTAGCGCCCGTCGATGCGGTCACCGTACTGGAACTCGCCGTCTTCAGGGTGGCGCTGTGGGGTGATGGCCTGGAGAATGGCCGGCCCCAGATGCACGCCCTGCGTCGGTTCGACTTCCAGCCGGAAGATCTCCGATTTGTCCGAGCGCGTCTCGCTCAGCTCGGCCCCGTCTTCGACCGAGAGCATTTCTGAGGGGACTTCGTGGCTTTCGAAAGCGCGTGTGGCGACCGCCTCGGGGTCCAGCATGGTCGCGTCGTCCTCATCGTTGGGCGGCAGCGGCGTGACATCGGGTGCCGGGGTCAGGTCATCGGTCTGGGGCGGGGCGACATACCACAGCGCCAGAAGCTGCGCCTCGTCGCGCAAATCGGCCAGGGTGCCGTCCTGTTCGGCTTCGGCCACCGCCCACAGAGCCACCGCGATATTGCGTCGGCTGGGCGCGGCGCGCGCCACCCGCACCAGCCAGCGCACATACGCTTCTGTGGCGGCAAGTGCCAGCTCCCGGTCGGCCCGGTTGCCGTTTTTCTCCGCCAGGTCATAGGCGCGCCGGTAGGCGTAGAGAGTCTTGCCGACATACGACATGCGCACGCGGCGCTCGCCGGGGACGAGCGACTGTGTCGCGCACAGGTCGCCCAGCGCGAAATAGTCATAGGGGTGCAGCACATCCCGGCGTAGTGCCAGCCGGCCCAGGCGCCGGATCTCGTCATGTGCATCGGTGGCAAACGGGTCAGTCTGGTCGGCCTTGCGCCGGCGGCTCAGCAGCCGCTGGGCCTGATCCGAAGGCAGATCCAGCGGCGGCAGTCCGATTTGAGGAACAGGTGGCAGGTTGTGATCCGACATAAGAACTTCGCAGCGCGATACCCGCTTGAGTTGTTGGCTGTTAATCGACAGGTGCCGGCCCGCCGGATCGGCGGGGGCGGACCGGGGCTATTCGACGCTGCCCGCGTCGGCGCGCGCCGGCTCGGTGCCGTCCGCTTCGTCGTCGAGGGCGGTCGCGCCTTCCGCCTCGCCCGCCGGTGTGTCATGCGTCGAGCGTGTTTCGTCGGCCAGCAGCGCCAGCCCATCTCCCACCCGTGTCACGCGAATCGTGTCGCCCGGCCCGAAGGTTTCCTCAAGCAGGGCAGTGCTCAAGGGGCGGGTGAGCAGCCGTTCGATGGCGCGGCGCAGCGGGCGCGCCCCGTTGGCCGGGTCGTACCCCTCGCTGAGCAGCAGATCGCGCGCGCTGTCGTCCAGCACCAGCGACAGCTTCTGCGCTGCCAACCGCTCCCGCACGTCGCGAAGCTGCAGATCGAGGATGCCCTGCAGCGCCTCGGGGGTGAGCGCGTTGAAAACGACCACCTCGTCCAGCCGGTTGAGGAACTCGGGCCGGAAGTGCTTTTTCAGGTGGAAGTCGTAGTCGGGAAGCTGATCGGGTGTCGACCCGAACCCCAGTCCCTTGCCGACATCCCCCGTGCCGATATTGCTGGTCATGATCCAGACTGAATGGCGCGCGTCGGCGGTCGCGCCCTGCGAGTCGGTCAACCGGCCCTCGTCGAAGACCTGCAGGAAGATGTCGAACACTTCGGGCGCGGCTTTCTCGACCTCATCGAGCAGCACGACGCTGAACGGCTTGCGCCGCAGCGCCTCGGTGAGCTGCCCGCCCTGTTCCATTCCCTTATAGCCGGGGGGCGCGCCGATCAGCCGGGCGACGGTGTGCTCGTCGTGGAACTCCGACATATCCAGCCGGATCATGGCGTTCTCGTCATTGAACAGGAATTCTGCCAGCGTCCGTGCCAGCTCCGTCTTGCCGACGCCGCTGGGACCGAGAAACAGGAAGACCCCTACCGGGCGGCGCGGATCCCCTAACCCGGCGCGGCTGGCTTTGATGGCGTCGGAGATCAGCCTGACGGCGTGATCCTGGCCGATCACGCGAGCGCGCAGGGCATCTTCCATGTGCACAAAGCGCTGGCGCTCGTTGGCCGTCAGCTCGCTGACGGGAATGCCGGTCCACTCGCTGAGCACCTCGGTCACGGTCTGCGCGGTGACCTGGCGCGGAGCGTCGGGGTCCTCGTCTCCGGCGCTGCTCTGGATCACCAGCCGGGCACAGGCTTCGTCCAGCAGGTCGAGCGCTTTGTCGGGCAGGCGCCGGTCGCGCATGTAGCGGTCGGAGAGGCGCACCGCCGCCTCGCGCGCTTCGGGCAAGATCGTGACCTTGTGGTGTTCCTCATAGCGCTGGTAGACGTTATTGACCACGACCAGCGCCTCACTGACGCTCTGCTCACTGATGTCGATGGTGCGGAAGCGGCGGTCGAGCGCCGGGTCTTTGGCGATGGCCTTGCGATATTCTTCGAACGTCGTGGCGCCGATGCAGGTGATCTCGCCGCGTGCCAGCGCCGGTTTGAGGATGTTGGCCGCGTCCAGGTTGCTGTCGATGGTGTCGCCGGCCCCGACGATGGTGTGGATCTCGTCGATGAACAGGATCACGTCGGGGGCGTTCTTCACCTCATCCACGATCCCGACGATGCGCTCTTCGAACTGCCCGCGCAGGCTTGTCCCGGCGACGAGCATCCCGATCTCGATCTGGACGATGCGCCGGTTGAGCAGAAACTTGGGCGCCAGGCCGTGCGCGATGTTGTAGGCCAGCCCCTCGACCACCGCCGTCTTGCCGACGCCCGAATCGCCCAGCAGCAGGGGGTTGTTCTTCTTGCTGCGGGTCAGGGTCCGCGCGATGATGCGGATCTCTTTGTCGCGGCCAATGGCTGGGCCGATCTTGCCCTGGCGCGCCTGCTCGGTGAGATCGCGCCCGTATTTGTCCAGCAGCGGCGTCGGCATGCGATGCTGCCCGTCGCCGTCCTCTTCCGCGAGCAGTTCCAGCGCCGAGTCCATGTCGGCGAAGAGGAACTCCTCGAATTCGTCGTCATCATCGTCGTCGCTGCCGTCTTCGAGGTCGCTTAGCAGACGCTCGATCCACGCCACGATATCCACCCCGGCCTTGACCAGCTCGCGGGCGGCGATGCCTTCGCCTTCTTGCAGCAGCGCCAGCAGAAGCTGCTCCTCGGTGACGAAGCGGTCCCCCGCGTCGTCGGCCAGGTAGACCGCCATCGCCAGGACGCGGTGCAGGCGCGGCGTCAGCGGGGGCGAGTCGCTGACCATATCATCTCCGGCGCCCACCTGACGCCGGATGGCGTTGCGCACCTCGCGCGGTTCCAGCCCGGCTTCCATCAGCATCCGCGTGGCCGGGCTGCCGGGGATGCGCGTCAGAGCGTTGAAGACATGCTCGGTGCCGATGAAGTTGTGGCGCAGGCGCGTTGCTTCTTCGATGGCGCCTTCGAGCAGGGGGCCGCAGCGCTTGCGGATTTCCTGCTCGCTGATGTCCAGGGGCGATTGAGGCATTCGCTTTCTCTCACCTCACGTGCGGACGATGCGCCCTAGTATACCGAAAAGCGACGAGAAACGGTTAAAAGCAGCGAAAGGCAGCTAAAGACGGCTAAAAGCAGCTAAAAGCAGCTAAAAGCAGCTAGAAGCAGCGGAATGCAGCTAAAAGCGGCGAAAGGCAGCTTTCAAGCCGTTCCTTGCTGTTCTTGGCTTGCTTTTTGCTGTTCTTCGCTCACAGCATCACCTTGCCGCCATCCACATTGATCGCCTGGCCGGTCAGATAGCGCGCGCCATCCGAGCAGAGGAACAGCACCAACCCGGCGACGTCGTCGGGCTGGCCCAGGCGCCCCTGCGGGATGTCCGCCAGCCATCGGGCGACCTGCTGCGGATTGCTGCGCGACTCGGCGGTCATCTCGGTTTCGATCACGCCGGGGCACACCGCGTTGACGCGGATGTTGTAGGCGGCGAACTCGCGCGCGCACTCCTTCGTGAAGCCCACCAACCCGGCCTTGCTGGCGACATAGCTGGCGCGGTTGGGGAGCGGGATGTTGTGCCCGGCGATTGAGGCGATGTTGACGATCACGCCGCCGCCCGCGTCGCGCATGATCGGCCCGGCGGCTTTGCAGGTGTAGAAGGCGGCGCTGAGGTTGACCGCCAGCGTTTCCTGCCACTCTTCAACGGGGGTCTCGAGGATGGGTGTCTTGTACTCGATGCCCGCGTTGTTGACCAGGATGTGCAGCCCGCCCATCTCGTGAACTACCGCCGCAATCATCCGCTCGACGGCGGCGGGGTCGCTCACGTCCGCCGGAAAAGCGCGCGCCGGGTCGCCCAGCTCGCGGGCGGCCTGCCCGGCGCTGGCCGCGTCGATATCGTTGACCGCGACTGCCGCGCCGGACTGCGCCAGCGCCCGTGCGATCGCCTTGCCGATGCCGCGTCCCGCGCCGGTCACCAGCGCGACCTGGCCGGACAGATCGACGGAAAGTGTGCTCATAGCCAGGACATTCCTTTCATCGAGGGTGCAATCCAACGGGGATCCGCGCCGAGCGAATCACGATTCCGGGAGTGTGATGCCGCACTCTCCCGCGGCGATCGAACAGGTCGCCAGCGTCGTGTCGCCCAGCCGGACGGTGAAGCTCGCCTCCGGCTGATCCGAGCGCCAGAAGTAGCGTCGCTCGACCGTGGAGCGGAAATAGCCGGCCAGACGCGGGCAGCGCTCGTCGTCGGGGGCGGGGCGCGGAGCGTTGGCGGTGAGAAGCTGCAGGCAGCTATCGGCTTCCAGATACGCCGTCGAGCCGCTGATGTAGCGGTCCCACTCGATCGCGCTGAAGGTACGCGCTTCACCGCCGGCTGCGGCCTGTTCGAATACCAGCCCGCTCACGTCGATTGGCTCGTCCGCGAGGTTGACCAGCAGGAAGACGTCCGGTTCGTAAAAGAGCGCCACATTCGCCCCTTCTGCGCCTGCCGCGCCGCTCAACAGCGGCGTGCGGGTGGGCGCGGGCGTGCGGGTGGCGGTGGGCCGGGGAGTGCGGGTCGGGGTGGGGGGTGGCGTCTCGGCGGGGGTGGGGGTCTCATCCGTGGCTTCGCTTGTGCCGAGCAGCGCGACCTCCGGCGTGGCGTCGGCATCTCCGGCTCCCTGGCCCAGGAAGTTGCGCCAGATCAGCCCACCCGCGACGACCGACAACACCACGATCAGACTGGCCAGCACGCGGCGCAGTCGGCGGCGCGGAGCCGGGGCTGCCCTCAGGTCCGACTCTTTGGCAGGCTGTGTGGCGGGCCGGACCCCGGATGCTTCAGGGCCGACCAGACCCAGGTCGCGCGGGTCGGCGTAGCTGCTGAGGATCGCGTCGAGCGTGCGCTCGTCGATCTCCAGGTCGTCGGCGGCCAGCGCCGCGGCCTGGGCCTCTTTGGCCGCTTTGCGCCGGGCGAAGCGCCCCGCCAGGCCGTGCGTGGCAAAGTCGGCGGATGGCGCGGGCGAAACCAGCTCTTGCGTCGCATCGCCGGGCGGGCGGACTGCCGGCGCATGGCGCGGCGCCTCGATTAAGGCCAGTAGATCGTCGGATGGCCCGGCAGCGGGTGTGACCGGCTGGGGCGCGCTGGCAAACGCCTGCTCCAGCGCCTCGACCAGCGCCTGGCCGGTCGGGTAGCGGCGTTGCGGGTCTTTGTCCAGCGCCCGCAAGATCACGTCCTCGACTGCCTGGGGGATGGCCGGGTTGTACAGGCTCGGCGGCGGCGGCGCGACGTTGAGGTGCTTGAGCGCCACGCTCATCGCCGAAGGATCGTCGAAGGGTACCTGGCCGGTGAGGATCTCGTAGATCACAATCCCAAGCGAGTACAGGTCGCTTTGAGGTACGGCCTGGGCCGAGGAAATCGCTTGCTCTGGGGCGATGTAATGCGCGCTGCCGAACGTCTCGCCGGTGGTGCCTTCCTGCACGCTGAGCGCCAGCCCGAAGTCCATCAGGATCGCGCGGCCCGTGTAACGCTCGAGCATGATGTTCGACGGCTTGATGTCGCGGTGGATGACGCCCTGGCTGTGGGCGTAGTCCAACGCGGACGCAATATCGCGCACGATGCGCAGTACCTCAGCGGTGGGCATGTGCTCGCCGCGCTCGGCGTAGCTTTTCAGCACGGTGCGCAGGTCTTTGCCTTCAAGAAAGACCTGCGCCATGTAGTAAATGCCCTCGGAGCGGCCAAACTGGTAGATGCCGACAATGTTGGGATGGCGCAGGTGCGCGATCGCCCGCGCTTCGCTCTGAAAGCGTCGGGTGTATTCCTCTTCGGACGTAGTCGCGAAATCCCCGCTGATGACTTTGACGGCGGCGTAGCGCTGGAGATTTTCATCGTAGCCCCGGTACACGCGCGACATCCCGCCCCGGCCAAGCAGGCCCACGATGGTATAGTCGCCGAGTTGTTTCCCAATGAGCGGATCAGGCGCCATGGCGATGCTCTCTGGCACAGGCAGGGCTTGTGGTTTCCCGTATGCCGTCCCCCCGGGGCAACGGCTATTAACTGTACCTCAAGTATAGCGCAGAGAGAAATTTTGACAGCCAGGGGCAGGATGTACATTGGTCCTGCCCCGTGGGAAGCGTGCGGTTAGAACTCAGAGGGATTCGAGGAACTCGCGCAGGGCATCGGTAGTAGCGTCCGGCTGCTCGACCATCGGCATGTGCCCCGCGCCGGGGATGACCACATGCCGCGCGCCGGGGATCAGCCCGGCCAGTTCGTCCGCCAGCTCTGCGCCGATCAGCTCGTCTTCCGCGCCGGAGATCACCAGCGCGGGGAGCTTCAGCCCGCGCAGAGTCTCACGCGAATCCGGGCGGGCAGCCATGCCGCGCAGCGCCCCCGCGACACCCGCCGGAGACGCCTGGATCATGATGTCGTAGATGCGCTGGGCGACCGGCCCCTGGCGGTCCAGCGCCGGGGCGAAGATCGCGCTCATCATGGTGAAGGCGGTATCGCTCACGCCGCTGCGCATGACATTGTCGGCGCTGGTTTCGCGCTGGAGTTTCTTTTCGGGTGTGTCTGGGCGGGCGTGAGTCGCCACGAAGGCGACGGCGCGCACGCGCTGCGGCCAGCGGCGCAGGGCTGCCATGGTGATATAGCCGCCCATGCTGTGCCCCACCCACACCGCCCGGTCGATGCCGAGCCGGTCCAGCAGCGTGACGATGTCCGCCGCGAAGTGCTCCATTGTATAGCCGTCTTCGGGCGCGGCGCTCTCGCCGAACCCGCGCAGGTCGGGGGCGATCATGCGGAAGCTGCTTCCGAGCGCGATCATCTGCGCGTCCCAGATGGTGTGATCGAACGGAAAGCCGTGCACCAGCACGACCGGCAGACCGTGGCCCGCCTCGGCGTAGTGCAGGTGGATGGCTGTCTGACGTTCTGGCATG
>DYEN01000571.1 GCA_020725705.1 Anaerolinea sp. | reverse complement strand
TGCTGGTCATGATGATCACGGTGTTCTTAAAGTCCACCGTGCGCCCATGCCCATCGGTCAGGCGCCCCTCGTCCAGAAGCTGCAGGAACAGGTTGAACACCTCGGGGTGCGCCTTTTCGATCTCGTCGAACAGCACCACCGCGTAGGGCCGGCGGCGGATCGCCTCGGTCAGTTGCCCGCCCTCGTCATAGCCGACATACCCCGGCGGCGCGCCGATTAGGCGGCTGACGGTGTGCCGCTCCTGGTATTCGCTCATGTCAATGCGCACCATGGCGTCCTGGTCGTCGAACAAGAACTCGGCCAGCGCGCGCGCCAGCTCGGTCTTACCGACGCCGGTCGGCCCCAGGAACAGGAACGTGCCCATGGGCCGGTGCGGGTCTTGCAGACCGGCGCGGCTGCGGCGCACGGCGTTGGCGACCGCCTGGATCGCCTCGTCCTGGCCGACGACGCGCTGGTGCAGACGCTCTTCCATACGCAGCAGCTTCTCGACCTCGCCTTCCATCAGGCGCGAGACCGGGATACCCGTCCAGCGGCTGACAACCGCAGCGATCTCGTCGGCGTCGACCTCTTCTTTGAGCATGGCGCCGTCCGCCTGCAACTCCTTCAGGCGAGCCTCGTGCTGGGCCAGCTTTTGCTCAAGCTGCGGCAGTTCGCCATAGCGCAGGCGGGCCGCCGTCTCCAGATCGTTGCGGCGCTCGGCCTGCTCCAGCTTGATGCGCACCTCGTCGATCTCCGCCTTGGTCTGGCGGATGCTCTGGATGGCGTCCTTCTCCTGCTGCCAGCGGGCCTGCAACGCGCGCGAGGTTTCGTGCAGGTTCGCCAGCTCCTCTTCCAGCGCCGCCAGGCGCTCCTTCGAGGCTTTATCGCGCTCCTTCTTGAGCGCCTCGCGCTCGATCTCAAGCTGCATGATCTGGCGATCCACGTCGTCCAGCGCTTGCGGCTTGGAGTCGATCTCCATCTTCAGGCGCGAGGCCGCCTCGTCGATCAGGTCGATGGCCTTGTCGGGAAGCTGCCGGTCCGTAATGTAGCGGTGGCTCAGCATCGCCGCCGCGATCACGGCGCTGTCCTGGATGCGCACGCCGTGATGCACCTCGTAGCGCTCTTTCAGCCCACGCAGGATGCTGATCGTGTCCTCGACGCTCGGCTCGTCCACAAACACCGGTTGGAAGCGGCGTTCCAACGCGGCGTCCTTCTCGATGTACTGGCGATATTCGTCGAGCGTCGTCGCGCCGATGGCGTGCAGCTCGCCACGCGCTAGCATCGGCTTGAGCATGTTACTGGCGTCCATCGAGCCTTCGGCCCGGCCCGCGCCC
>DYEN01000570.1 GCA_020725705.1 Anaerolinea sp. | reverse complement strand
CCCCCGCGCAGGCGGCGGGCCTGCTGGTTGACCACATAGCCCAGTCGCAGCATCGCGTTCAAAACTCTGGCGCGGGTTTCGGGGCGGACGTGCGAGTTGTCGTTGACCACGCGCGAGACCGTCGAGTACGAGACCCCGGCTTCGCGGGCGACATCGATAATCGTGACGCTGGCGTTCTTTCTGCTGCGGGTGGTCATCGGCTGCCAAAACCCTATAACCCGTGCCCGTCCGAACCCGGCCGCACACCGGAACGACCCCCGACATCATGACAACGTTTTCACGACGCCGGCGCGAGAAAGGGCACACAAAGATATTTTTCGGCCCAATATCCGCTTGCAAGCCGCAAGCCTGTCTATCATCAGCATATAATGCTTTGAAACCGTTGTCAAGAAATTCGTGTGAACGTTTGCAAAAATCCCTGGACGCGGATGGCCGTTTGCCGATCGTCGGACCGGGCGGCAGATAAAAAAGACTCCTCACCTGCTGGTGAGGAGCCGCTGGAACGAAATCTTCCAAATCAAAAAATCGTGGCGAGTGCAAAGAATAATTTGCGAACTGGCGTTACAATACCATGCTCGGTGCCCGCTGTCAAAATCCTGTTGGGCTGCCTTCCGGGCACGCTGCCAACCGTGTTATGATATGCCGCAAGACAGCGGGTGCAGGGCCGGGGCGGGTGCGGATGGCGACCCCACCAGGCAGTTGACTGGATAACTATGACGACCGAAACCGACAAAGACCGCGTTGACTATCCCTGGCAAAAGAAGGTAGCCGATCTGTGCACGCTGGCGCGGGGTCCGTTGGCACTGGCGCTTGTCTGGCTGGGCATCGCGCGCGGCAAGGACGGCGTCCAGGCGGCGCTGGCCCTGCTGCTGCTCGCGGCAACGCTGGACACGCTGGACGGGTATTTTGCCCGCCTCAGCCAGGTGACACACCAGACCTGGATTGGCGCGCACGATCTGTCCTTCGATATCGCCTTCAGCGTTGCACTGCTGTTGTTTCTGTCGTTTGCCGGCTATCTCTCGCCCTTTCTCGCCGCGTTGTATGTCGCCGTGTGGGGGTGGATCTTCCACGGGCAGACGGAGCGCGCCAACACGCTGGCGGTGATCTTCCAGGCTCCGATGTATCTCGGTGTTGTCATCGCGGCGCTGTTACAGAACACGCGCATTGTGTGGTGGTTGCTGTTGTGGGTTGCAGTTATGCTGGTGTTTGCGGGACGGCGTTTCTTCCACGTGCGGCTGCCCGGCTTTGTGCAGGATCTGGTCGAAAACGACGCGCCGGATGCCCGACCGGATCCCTCGCACGACACCCCGGCTCAGACGGGACCCGGCGAGCGCAAGACCAGCCGAAGCTGGAACGGCAAACACGGCCGCTGAACACGTCCGCACGCGGTTCTCCGTGGAATTGCCGCCGATCGGATTGACGCGCCAGACAGCATCAGGTACAGTAATTAACATTACGCGTTTGTTGAGAATTGATTCTGCTGGCACGGCCACCGGGCTACCCTGTGCACTCCCCAACTCCCCGACTCATTCACAGGGCGGTGCTGTGTGACCTGATACGTCTACAACCTTACTGTCCACAAGGAGGAAGCCGCGACACAACTTCACCATGAAGGCGCAGGATTCGTCTATCCCCGTCGATTGATTTGTTTACCTGAGGAGGCAGATCAGATGAAACGACTCGTCGTCATGACCGTGCTGCTCGCGCTTCTTCTCGGCCCGTTTGGCTTGATCGCAGGCGCCCAGGAAGGCGAGCCGATCCGCATCGGTCTTCAGGGGCCGATGACCGGCGACTATGCTTACGAAGGGCAGGGTTTCGAGAAAGCCGTCCGTCTTCTGGTTGACAAGGTCAACGAAGAAGGCGGGCTGCTGGGCCGACCCGTGGAGCTGGTGGTTGAGGATGACGCAGGCGATCCGACGCAGTCGGCGCTGGTGGCGGATCGCCTGATCGACGCGGGCGTGATCGCCGTGATCGGCGCCTACAACTCCACCGCGACCGAGCCGGCCTCGGAGATTTACAACGAAGAAGGCATTTTGCACATTACCCCGTCCTCGACGGCGACCCGACTGACCGAAAAAGGGTTCGAGCGCTTCTTCCGCGTGTGCTTCCTGGATGACCGCCAGGCGCTGTTCGCCGTGATGGCGATGCGCGATGTGCTGGGCGCGGAGCGGATCGGCATTCTGCACGACAACTCGACCTATGCCGCCGGGTTGGCGGAATGGACTCGGACCTACGCCGAGGAGTACGGGCTGGAAGTCGCCTTCTACGACGCGATCAACCCGGACGACCAGGACTTCACCCCAATCCTGACCAACATCGGCCAGGCAGATCTGGACGTGGTGTACTTCACCGGCTATCACGCGCAGGGCGGCCTGCTGCTGCGCCAGACGGCGGACCTGGGGCTGGACATCCAGTGGATGATGGGCAACGCCAGCAACAATCCCGAGATGGTCGAGATCGCCGGGGTAGAAGCTGCGGCGGGGACGTTCATCACCACCGAGCCGCTGCCGCAAGACCTGGAATACCCCGAAGCGGTCGAGTTCGTTGAAATGTTCACCGAGGCTTATGGCGAGCCGCCCGCGAGCGTGTGGTGGCTGCTGGCGGCAGAAGCTTTCAACGTCATCGCGCACGCCATCGAGGAGACCGAGAGCACCGATCCGGGCGTCCTGGCCGAGTACCTGCACGAGGACTTCAAGGACTACCCCGGCCTGAGCGGCCCGATTATCGGCTTTGACGAAAAGGGTGACCGCCTGGGCACGATCCACGCGCTGTATCAGATCAACGAGGAAGGGGTGATCACGTATTATCCCGAGCAGCCTCAGCCGGAGTCTGAGGAATAGCCTCGCACCGCAAGACGGTTTCAAGGGGGTGGCTGGACGCCGCCCCCTGCCACTTTCCTGGCTAAGAAAGACACACGCTGATGGAAACATTCTTACAGCAGCTCATCAATGGTCTGACCATCGGCGGCTTCTATGCCGTGGTCGCGCTGGGCTACACCATGGTCTATGGTGTGCTCAAGCTGATTAACTTCGCCCATGGCGATATGTTCATGTGGGGTACGCTGGCGGGCTGGGGCTTGCTTACCACCGTGCTGGCGGGCCTCACCGATCTGGATCTGGCAGCTATTCTGGCGGCTGCCGTGCTGGTGATGGCGTTCATCGGTATGCTGGGGATGACCATCGAGCGCGTGGCCTACCGTCCGCTGCGTTCTGCCGGGCGCCTGTCCCCCATCATCTCCGCTCTCGGCGCCGCGTTCGTGCTGCAGTCGGTGGCGCGCAACGTCTCCGACGCGCGCTGGCGCACCTACCCGCCGGGGTTGCTCAAGGAACTGCCCAATCTCCGCCTAACCGGCAGCGTATCAGTTTCCGGGCTGCAGATCCTGATGCTGGTGGTGTGTGTTGCGATCATGGTCGGCCTCTACCTGTTTGTGCAGCGGACGCGGATCGGCACGGCGATGCGAGCCGTCTCGCTCGATCACAATGTCTCGCGCCTGATGGGCATCAATGTCGATCGCATCATCTCGCTGGTGTTCATGATCGGCCCCGCGCTGGGCGGGCTGGCAGGCCTGTTGATCGGCATCTACTATGGCTCGTTCAACTTCACCCTGGGGTGGGTGTTTGGCCTCAAAGCCTTCATTGCCGCCATCCTCGGCGGCATCGGCAACATCCCCGGTGCGGTGTTGGGCGGGTTTATCCTGGGGATCAGCGAGACGATGGTGGTGGCTTATGGCCCCAACGTCGGCCTAGCCGACGCGTCGGCCTGGAAAGACGCGATCGCTTACGTGCTGCTCATCACCATCCTGATCGCGCGTCCGACCGGCCTGCTGGGTGAGACCGTCGCGGAAAAGGTGTGAGTGCCATGAACCAATCTCTCGCGCGTATCTCTCGCCCGTGGATATGGTCGGCGTTGATCCTGGCGCTGGCGCTGGCGCTGCCCTACCTGCCGTTCATGGACCGCTCGCGCACGTCGCTGGCGGTCCTGGCCGGGATCTATGTGATGCTCGGCCTCAGCCTCAACCTGATCGTGGGTTATGCCGGTCTGTTCCAGCTTGGTCACGCCGCGTTCTTCGGGCTGGGGGCCTATACCGCCGCGATCCTGAGCATCGAGCATAACATCACGATCCTGGCGACCATTCCGATCGCAGCGCTGGTAGCGGGTGGGGCGGCGATCCTGATCTCCAAACCGATCCTGCACCTGCGCGGCGACTATCTGTGCATCGTCACCATCGCCTTCGGCGAAATCTTCCGGATCGCGGTCACCAACAACGCCTTCGGGATCACCGGCGGGTCAAACGGGCTGTTCGGCGCGGGTCGCCCTGAATTTCCGCTGCCGTGGGTGGAACCGGTTCCGGCGCTTGTGCTGACGCTGGCTCTGCTTCTGTACGTCTACCTGACACGCAAAAGCGGGCCGGTTGTGCGCTGGGGCGGGGCGGGCCTGATCGCGGCTAGCTATTACCTGCTGCCGCTGGTGCTCGATCAGAAGCCGCTGTTCCTGATTTCCATCGTGATGGCGGTGGTGGCGCTGGTGGTGGTCGCGGCACTGCACGATCATCAGGTCGGCCCGCGCGGGCAGATGATCGCGCTAGTCGTCGTGGTAGCGCTCTTTGCGGTGGTGACCGCCGTTCGCGCCGAACCGATCGTCGCGGAGATCGAGAGTAGCCTGGACGAATACTTCAATGTCGGTGAGCCGACGACGGTGCTGGGCATCGAGGTGACGCCGGTTGCGTTCAGGCGCGATGCGCGCCCGTACTATTACTTGGTCCTGGGGTTTATCCTGCTCACGCTGGTGGGAATGCGCCGGTTGCAAGATTCGCGGCTGGGGCGCGCCTGGCTATACGTGCGCGAGGACCAGCTCGCCGCCGAAGCAATGGGGATCGACACCACGCAGGTGAAGCTGGCAGCTTTCGCCATCGGCTCGGCGGTGGCCGGCGTGGCCGGCGTGCTCTATGCTGGCCGCTTTACCGTGGTGGCGCCGGAGAGCTTTAATTTCTTGCAGTCCGTGATCATGTTTTGCATCGTGGTACTCGGCGGCAGCGGTTCGATCCCCGGTATCCTCGTCGGCACGCTCGGTATGGTGGTGCTGCCGGAACTGCTGCGCGACGTGGGACCGAACTTCCTCTACCAAGGCCTGAACCCGGCGGTGATCCTCGCCCTGCTGTTAGGCCTGCACCTCTACAGCGCGCGCGGGCGCTTTGGCGGAGCGGCAGTGGAGAGCGGCGTCATTGCCGCGGCGTTCTTCGTGCCGCCGCTGGTGCTGGGCGAGCGCGTGCTATATGTCCCCGGTCTGCTGATGGCACTGGCTGCTCTGACTTTGCTGCCCATCGTGCGCCGCCGCACCGGTGACGTGTTGCCGTGGATTGGCAGTGCTGCTGCGGTGTATACCATCGTGATGCTGGTGGCCGGCAGGAGTCTGGCGCCGGACCTGCAGCGAAGCGTGACCGCTTTCCGGATCATGGATTGGCGCGACGGCCTGATGGGCGCGGCGATGGTCGTGATGATGGTACTGCGCCCGGCGGGGATGATCCCGGAGCGACGGCGCGGCGTGATGTTCTCGGCCGTGGCAGAGACTCCGGCTCCGGCTGAGATCGCGGTGCCCCAACAGGCGACGGTAGGGGACGCGCAATGAGCCTGCTCGAAGTCCGCTCCCTCAGCAAAGATTTCGGCGGCCTGCGGGCGATCGACTCGCTGAGCTTCTCCCTGGAGCGCGGCGAGATCCTCAGCCTGATCGGGCCGAACGGCGCCGGCAAGACGACCGTCTTCAACGTAGTGACGGGCATCTACCCCGCCACTGAGGGGACCGTCATTTTCGACGGCGAGGTGATCGTTGAATCGCGCGCACGCCGGCGCGACCGGGTGCTCCGCACCTTCCTCACCCGCCTGGGCGGCTGGATTCCGTGGCTGCCCGGCCTGATTCTCAGGCAGTTGGGCATGACTCCGGTCCTGCGCCCTCACGATGTTGCGCAGCGCGGGATCGCGCGCACCTTTCAGACGATCCGCTTATTCCCGCGGCTGACCGTGCTCGAGAACGTGATGGCCGGGCAGCATCACCGTGGACGCGCCGGAGTGATCGGGGCGGTACTGAAGCTGCCCTACGAGCGCGACGAAGAACGGCGTATCGTGCAGGAGTCTCTGCGCCATCTGACGTTCATTGGCCTGGCGGATAAGGCTGACGAGTTGGCGCGCAACCTGGCCTATGGCGACCAGCGCCGCCTGGAGATCGCACGCGCCCTGGCGACCGGGCCAAAACTGCTGGTGCTGGACGAGCCAGCCGCCGGCCTGAACGAGGCCGAAGGGCTGGCGCTGATGGAGACGATCCGCCAAATCCGCGACAGCGGCATCACAATCCTGCTCATCGAGCACGATATGAAGGTGGTGATGAGTATCTCCGACCGCATCGTGGTGCTGGACGACGGGCGCAAGATCGCCGAGGGACCGCCCTCAGTCATCCAGCAGGACCCCAACGTCATCGCCGCGTACCTGGGCGAAGAACAGGATGATATCCGGACAAGGTGGGGCGACTATGGCATTGCTTGAGCTACGCAACGTCAGCACCTACTACGGGAACATCCGCACGCTCAAGGGGATCTCGCTCCAGGTCGAAGCGGGCCAAATCGTGACGCTGATCGGCGCCAACGGCGCGGGCAAGACCACCACCCTGCGGACGATCTCCGGCCTGCTGCGGCCCCGCAGCGGCGAGATCATCTTCGACGGCAAGCCGATTCACCTGATGCCGGCTCACGAAATCGTGTATCTGGGGTTGACGCAGGCGCCTGAGGGACGGCAGATCTTCCCAACCCTGACCGTCCAGGAAAATCTCAACATGGGCGCCTATTCGCTGGGCAACGACCGTGCCCGCATCGAGGAAAACCGGCGCCGGGTGTATGACCTGTTTCCCCGCCTGGCCGAGCGTAAGAAGCAGTTGGGCGGCACGCTGAGCGGCGGCGAGCAGCAGATGCTGTCGATCGGGCGCGCGCTGATGGCCAGCCCCAAGCTGCTGATGCTCGACGAGCCGTCGCTGGGCCTGGCACCCTTGCTGATCAAAGCGATCTTCGAGACGATCCAGACGATCAACGAGCAGGGAGTGACCGTGTTGCTGGTCGAGCAGAACGCCCGTGCCGCGCTCCGGCTGGCAGATTACGGGTACGTGCTGGAAACGGGCACGATTGCGCTCGAAGGTCCGGCGTTGGAGCTGCTGAACGCGCCGCGTGTCCGGCAGGCATATCTGGGCGAGGCATAAGTG
>DYEN01000569.1 GCA_020725705.1 Anaerolinea sp. | reverse complement strand
TGCCTTTGCCCGCAAAGGCATGCTGATGCTGACGGGGCAACGCGGCGAAGTGATGCAGGAATCCGCGCAGACGGCACTGAGCTATGTGCGCTCGCGCGCCGCCCGCTTTGGGATTGACCCCGAAGAGTTCGAGCGGCTTGATATTCACGTTCACCTGCCGGAAGGCGCCATTCCGAAGGACGGGCCTTCTGCGGGGATCACACTCGCGACCGCCATGATCTCGGCCATGCTGCAGCGACGCGTTCGCCGTGATGTGGCGATGACCGGCGAAATCACCCTGCGCGGCAACGTGCTGCCGGTAGGCGGACTGCGCGAGAAGATCCTCACCGCGCACCGGCTGGGGGTGAAGAAGGTGCTGCTGCCCAAACGAAACGAAAAAGACCTGGCCGAGCTGCCACCGCGCCGCAAGCTGCGCGGGCTGGAGCTGGTGCTGGTTTCGCATATGGACGAAGTGCTCGAGCACGCCCTGCTCGACGCAGACGCTCCGGGCAGGGATGCGAGTGCAGCATCGTAAGGGGAGCCATGAACGGGGGGAGATAATGGCAACCGATGGGACGAAGGCGATGCCCTTCCAGGCCGTCCAGCGCGAGCAGAAGCTGGATGAGGAAAGCATCCTGCGCTTGCTGGCGGCCGGGCGCAGCGCCACGGTCGACTGGCTGCCAGGGCGCGCGTCGGTCGGTGACATCGCCGAGACGCTGGCGAGTATGGCGAACGGGCGTGGCGGAATCTTGCTCTTGGGCGTCACCCCGCGCGCCGATCGCCCGGTGGGCGTGGACGACACAGAGAATGCCGTCAATCGCGTTCTCGAAGCTGCGCTGTCGATCACGCCGCCGCTGATCATTCCGCTGCCGCAGTTGGTGCACGTCAAAGGCTCGACCATGATTGCGGTAGTCATTCCGCGCGGGATGCCGCATGTCTACGCACTCGATGGCCGTTACCTGACGCGCGACGGCGCGCGGAATGTGCCGCTGTTGCCGCATCGCCTGCGCCGCCTGCTGCTGGAGCGCGGGGACGTCTCATTCGAGTCCGAACCGGCACGCTCGGTCCGGCGCGAAGATCTGGACTGGGAGCAGGTCGAGGCCTACGCCGCCAGCCTGAGCGGGATGGGAGGCATCTCGGCGGAGCAGGTGCTTGTCAAGCGCGGGTGCGCGGTGTACCGCGACGGCGAACTCATCCCGACCAACGCCGGCGTCTTGTTGTTCGGCAAGGACCCGCAGCAGTTCATTCGCGGCTCAGATATCACCGCCGCGCGGTTCGCGGGCAAGGAGATGGGAGATGTCTTTACGCGGCAGGACCTCACCGGAACGCTGCCGCAACAGATTCGCCGGGCCGAGACCTTTCTGGTCGATAACCTGCGGCGGGGCGTGCAGCTTGGCGCGGAAATGGCGCGCTCCGAGCAGTTCGAGTATCCCCTCAAGGCCGTGCGCGAGCTTGTCGTCAACGCCGTGGCGCACCGCGACTACAGCATTCAGGGCGACGGCATCCGCCTGTACCTGTTCAGCGATCGGCTGGAGATCACCAGCCCCGGCAACCTGCCCGGCCCGGTGACCGTCGACAACATCGTTGAGGAACGCTTCTCCCGAAACTCGGCGATTGTACAGGTCCTATCCGACATGGGCTTCATCGAGCGGCTTGGGTATGGCGTGGATCGGGTGCTGAGTCTGATGCGCGAGGCCGATCTGCCCGAGCCGCGCTTTGTGGAGACGGCGGGAGGATTTCGGGTGACGTTGTATAACAGGCAAACCGAAACCAGCGAAGCCGCAGAACCGGAGTTGTTCGGGGGTGTGTTTCGCGGCGAGCCTGTTAACCGCCGCCAGGAATATGCGCTCGACTTTCTGATCAATCGTAAGCATGCGCGCATCACGAACAAGGATTTGCAGGAACTGTGCCCGGATGTGCATCCGGAGACGATCCGGCGAGACTTCGCCGACCTGGTCAGCCGGGGGATTCTGGTGAAAATGGGTGAGAAGCGTGGCTCGTATTACGTGCTGAAGCGTAAGTGATTTGCCATCTTTTCGTTGGAATCGCGCTGATTACAGGCAGCAGGATATATGGTATCTTTGAACTCTGTGTTATCGGTAGAGAGCAGCAGGAACCATGCACGAACGTTCTTGGCGGCCATGGGTGATCTTAATGATGGTGCTTGGCGCGGCGCTCGGCGGGTGCACGCTGGCGATCAGCGAGACGGCGGAGGTGCCCAGTCCAACACCGACGCCATCCATCACGCCAACGCCGACGGCCAGCGCGACGCCCACGGCCAGCCCGACCGTGACGCCAACGCCGAGCGTCACCCCCACGCCGACCATCACACCGACGCCAACCATCACCCCAACGGCTACGAACACGCCGCAGCCGACGCCGACCCCCTTCGCCACGACCGCTTATCGCAACGATCAGTGGGCGTCCGTTGAAGTT
>DYEN01000568.1 GCA_020725705.1 Anaerolinea sp. | reverse complement strand
GTTGGCGACGTCGCTCGCCTCGGCGCGGGTGGGTCGGGGGTTGTCGATCATGCTGTTGAGCATTTGGGTTGCCGTGATCACCGGACGGCCCGCCTCGTTGCAGCGGCGGATGATGTTCTTCTGGTAGACCGGCACCTGCTCGGCGGGAGTCTCGACGCCGAGATCCCCGCGCGCCACCATGATCCCGTCTGATTGTTCCAGAATCGCGTCGAAATTGGCGATCGCCTCGGCCTTTTCGATCTTGGCGATCAGCGCTGCGTCGCCGTTCAGATGGCGCATTAACCAGCGCAACTCGCGCAGATCGTCCGCCGAGCGCACAAAGGACATCGCGATGTAATCGACCCCCTGCTCCAGCGCGAACTTCACATGCGCGCGATCGTCGTCCGTGATCGACGACAGAGTCAGCGTGGTATCGGGCACGCTCACGCCCTTGCGCGAGTACAGCAGGCCGCCGGTGACAACCTCTGCCGTCACGCCGGTGCCCGTCTTGGTCTGAACCACCATCTCGATCTGCCCGTCGTCGATGAGCAGCCGGTCACCCACCTTGAAATCGCGCAGCACGTCGCCGTGCGGAAACGGGATGAGGAACGGGTTGTCGGGGTCGAGCCGGTCGGCAGCCGTCAGCGTCACGCGGTCGCCCTCGGTCAGCTCCACCGGCTCAACCAGCAGTGTCCCCAGCCGCAGCTTCGGCCCTTGCAGGTCCGCCATGATGGCCACGACTGCGTTTTCCTCGGCGGCCAGGCGCCGGATGGTGGCGATGTTCCGCGCATGAGTCTCCAGATCGCCGTGGCTAAAGTTGATGCGGGCCACATCCATCCCGGCGCGGATCATCGCCCGCAGCATCCCCGGATGCTGCGTCGCCGGCCCGATCGTCGCGACAATCTTGGTCCGCTTGCGGTGATCGGTGGTGCTCATGCCTTCGGGTCCTTTCTATCCAGACTGAACAACAAGCCTGGGATGAGGGCGCGCTCGTCCCAGGCTTCCTGGTACGTACACGTTGGACGGCAGCCGCCCGCTAGATCGCACGCTTGATGTTGGGGAACGCATTACGGCCCGCGTAGACCGCGGCGTCGCCCAGGTCTTCCTCGATACGGATCAACTGGTTGTACTTGGCGACCCGGTCCGAACGGGCGGGGGCGCCGGTCTTAATCTGGCCTGCGTTGAGCGCCACAACGAGATCGGCGATGGTCGCGTCTTCGGTCTCGCCGCTGCGGTGGCTGACGACCACGGTCCAGTTGTGAATCTGGCTCAGGCGGCTGGCGGTAAAGGCCTCGGTCAGCGTGCCGATCTGGTTGACCTTGCACAGCAGCGAGTTGCAGGCTTTCAGGTCGATCGCCTTCTGCACGCGCTCCGGGTTGGTTACCAGTAGGTCATCCCCAATCAACTGCACGCGGTCACCGACCCGCTGCTGCAGCAGACACCAGTTGTCCCAGTCGTTCTGGTCGAGGCCATCTTCCAGCGAGATGATCGGATACTTCTCGAGCCACTTCACCCAGAAGTCGACCAGTTCCTCGCCGGTCAGCGAGCGACCTTCCTTCGCCAGAACGTACTTTCCGTCCTGGTAAATCTCGCTGACGGCCGGGTCCAGCGCCAGCCAGACCTGATCGCCCGCCGCATAGCCGGCTTTCTCAATCGCTTCCAGGATGACTTCAATCGCGCTTTCGTTGCTGGGCAGGCTCGGTGCAAAACCGCCTTCGTCGCCGACCGTTGTGCGATAGTTCCGATCCGCCAGCACTTTCTTGAGGCTCTGGTAAATCTCGGAGCACCAGCGCACCGCCTCGGCGAATGTGTCCGCGCCAACCGGCATGATCAGGAATTCCTGAAAATCGGTGCTGTCCGCCGCGTGCTTGCCGCCGTTGAGGATATTCATCATCGGCACGGGCAGGACATGCGCATGCACCCCGCCCAGATAGCGGTACAGCGGCAACCCGACGCTCTGTGCGGCGGCGTGCGCCACCGCCAGCGACGCGCCCAGGATCGCGTTGGCGCCCAGCTTGCCCTTGTTCGGCGTGCCGTCCAGCTCGATCAGCATCTTGTCGATCGCCATCTGCTCGGTGGCATCCCAGCCGACCAGCGCGTCTGCGATCTCCTTGTTGACGTGTCCGACCGCCTTCAGCACACCCTTCCCGCCATAACGCTTCTTGTCGCCGTCGCGCAGCTCGACCGCTTCGTGCTCGCCGGTGCTCGCACCGCTCGGCACGATCGCACGGCCAAAGGAACCGTCGCTGAGGGTGACCTCAACCTCGATGGTCGGGTTCCCGCGCGAGTCCAGAACTTCGCGCCCGACGACACTCTCAATGATAGACATGGCTATCTCTCCTCTGGTTGCACCAATCATCACAAGAGCCGGGCGCTGCCAACGCACCCGGCGGGCAAGACCTGTGGCAGCGGAGCGGGTCCGAACATCAGCCGGTACACGCCGACCCGCTACAGCCCAAGGTCTTTGATCAACTCCGAATAGCGCAGATGCTCGGCAAGCATAGCCTGGAACCGGCTCAGCTTTTCCGGCTGCACCAGGCTCGTCCGCCCGAATAGATTCTCTAGCCGTTCCACCGTCTCGAGCGTGCTTTCGGGCACCAGCAGGACGGCTACATTCAGCTCTTCCGCGCGCTTGACGATGGTCGGCGTCGGCTGCAAATTGCCGGTCAACACCAGGCATGTGGTCGAGGTTTCGAGCGCGGCAGCCTGGATATCGGTGCGGTCGCCGCCGGTGATGACCGCCTTGTTAAGCTGGCGGCGGAAGCGCGGCAGAGCCGCCTCGACCGACATGGCGCCGACGCTCATGTGCTCGATCAGACGCTCGCGCAGATGCGACCCGGTCAGCACCTTGGCGCCAAGCTGATCGATCACCTCGCCGACGCTCAGGGCGCGCAGGTACTGGTCAAAGGGCAGCACGCCGTACACTTTGATGCCCTGCTTCTCCAGGAAGGGGACGGCCCGCTCGCGCATATAGGTGAGGTCTTCGCGCGGCACGGCGTTGATCACCACACCGAGCAGGTGATCGCCCAGGCGTCGCTGCGAGGCAAGCACATCGTCCAGTACGCACATCCCCGACAGACATTCCTCGCCGTGGAAGCTAACCACGCTCACCGCCGGAACGTTGAGGCGCTCGACCACGTTGAGCGTGTTGACGCCCACCGTATAGCCTTCGCGCATGCTGGCACCCCCCTCGATCAGAAGCACATCGTGACCCTCGGCGGCCCGATGATACGCCTCTTCGATCTCGGCCAGGAAATCGCGCTTCACCTGCCCGGTTATGACCTGATCGAGCAGCTCGCTGGTGATCACAACCGGCGACAGCTCCCACGGCGGGGTTTCTAGGCCGAGGGTGCGGCGCACAAAATCGGCATCTTCATCAATCACCCGCCCGCCGACCTCGTGCGGCTGCGTGCTGACCGGTTTCAAATAGTTGACTTTCAGACCGGCAGCCTGCATGCGCAGGCCGAGGCCTAGGCTCAAGGCGGTTTTGCCGGAATAAGTGCTGACTGAGGTCACGTACAGACTTTTCATGCTTGCTGCCCTTTTTCATATCACGTGCTGCGAATGAAAGCACACTCTGCTAGATAAGCTTACGCCAGGTCTCGTTTTCTGTCATGCGGCTGCGCGGCACCCGCGCTAGCTCTTGAGGACCAGCCGCATATCGAGCACGATCACCCCGCGGCCCTTTTCGTAGACCATCAGGGGGTTGATGTCCATCTCAACCACTTCCGGGAAATCGGTCACAAGCTGGTTGATGCGCAGCAGCGTCTCGGCCAGCGCGTCGGTATCCGCCGGCGGGCGCCCGCGCACGCCCCGCAACAGCGACGCCGCGCGGATCTCTTCCAGCATCTCGTAGGCATCCTGCTTGCCAAACGGCGCCACGCGGAAGGTCACATCCTTCAGCACCTCAACCAGCACGCCGCCCAGGCCAAACGTGACCAGCGGCCCAAACTGCGGGTCGCGGCTCATGCCGACCAACACTTCGATGCCGTCCATCGACACCATTTCCTGTACCAGACAGCCCCAGATGCGCGCTTCCGGCACGTAACGCTGGGCACGGTACACAATCAGGTCGAAGGCGTCGCGCACGTCCTGGGCGCTGCGCAGCCCCACCTTGACGCCGCCCACATCCGTTTTGTGAAGGATGTCCGGGCTGGCAATCTTCAACACCACGGGGTAGCCGATCCGATTTGCGGCCTCGACGGCCTCGTCGGCGGTGGCGGCCAGCTCGTTAGCCGGCAGGCGCAGCCCGTAGGCTTCGGCCACACGGCGCGCCTCGGCTTCGCCCACGCTCACCCGATCCTCGGCGCGAACCTGCTCGAAGACCTCTTTCACCGTCGCGTTATCGACCTCGAACGAGACGTACTCCGGATCGGGCCGGTCGCGCAGGCGGCGGTAATCGCGCATCGCGGCCAACGCCGCGCCCGCCTGTTCGGGGAACTTGTAATTGGGCACGTTGTAGCTGTTCAGCACATCGACGCCCGGCTTGATGCGCGCCTCGCCCATGAACACGCCCAGCAGTGGCTTGGTCAACTGCTGCGACAGCTTGCCAATGGCGTTGGCCGTTTCGGCGATCTCGGTCATCGCCTGGGGCGTCACAATGCAGATCATCCCGTCGACGTTTGGATCCTGCGCGACCACTTCAATCGCCTGGGCATAGCGGTCGCTGCGGGCGTCGCCCAGCACATCGACCGGGTTACCTGTGGCTGCCGCTTCCGGCAAGAACGCCTTGAGCTTATGGACCGTCTCCAGTTCCAGCCGCGCAAGCTGCAACCCGTTCCGCTCCAGCGTGTCGGTCGCCAGGATGCCCGGTCCCCCGGCATTGGTGATAATCGCGATGCGGTCCCCTTCCAGCAGGGGCTGAGAGGCGAAGGCACGCGCGCTGTCGAACAGTTCTTGCAGCGAGTTCACCCGCAGCACGCCCGCCTGGTAAAACGCAGCATCGTACGCCTGCTCCGAGCCGGCCAGCGACCCGGTGTGGCTCGACACGGCGCGCGAGCCGGCTTCGGTCACGCCGCTTTTCAGAACCAGGATCGGCTTCTTGCGGCTGACCTGGCGCGCCACGCGAATAAACTCGGCACCGTTCGACACCCCTTCCACATACGACAGGATCACCTTGCTTTCGGGGTCGTCCGCCCAGGCTTGCATCAGGTCGATCTCGCTGACATCAGCCTTGTTGCCCAGGCTGACGAACTTGCTGAAGCCCAGGTCCTGCGCGCCCAGCGCCCAGTCCACGATCGCGGTTTGCAGTGCGCCGGATTGCGACATAAAGGCAATGTTGCCACGCGGCGGCGTCCCGGCTGCAAAGGTCGCGTTGATCGGCGTGAACATGTCCATGATGCCCAGCACGTTCGGGCCGATGATGCGGATGCCGTACTCGTGGGCGATCTGGATCACCTCGCGCTCGCGCTCGATCCCTTCCGTCCCCGACTCGCGGAAACCGGCGGTTATGATCACCACCGCCCGGATCCCCTTCTCGCCGCACTCACGCAGCGCGCCGGGCACGAACGGATACGGAATCACAATCACAGCCAGGTCCGGCACTTCGGGCAGGTCAAGGACCGACGGGTAGGCTTTGTGGCCGTAGATCTCGCTTGCTTTGGGGTTGATCGGATAAATGTTGCCCTTGTAGCCGGATTCGATCACGTTGGCGAGCACCGTATAGCCCAGTTTGGCAGGCTCGGTGCTCGCTCCAATAATGGCAACCGCCTTTGGTTTGAAGAATGCGTCTAGCATAGAGACTCCCGGAGGCACAACTAAGCTAATCTGTTGATTAGCGTAACGCAATCCAAATGCAGCGGAGTTACAGCGCCAGGCCGCCCTAAGAACCGTAGCAGGCGGCCCACTCCTGCGCCGGGGCGGCACGCTGGTACAGCAGACGCGAAAAGAGGATCGCCAGCCAGCCCAGGCCATGCGCGATTATAACCTCCGGCCCAGATCGTGCTACAGAGAGAAGTCATAGCCCTGACAGTCAAATTACAGTCCCCTGACAAACCTCCCAGGCTGCGGTACAATTGGACGTAATTTATCACATGCCGATCAGAGAAATCGCAGGACGACCATGCCATCAATCTACCTGGACCACAGCGCGACGACCCCGCTCGACCCGCGGGTGCTAGACGCGATGCTGCCCTATTTCAGCGATAACTTCGGGAACACGCTCGCCGTGCACCGCTGGGGCCGCGAGGCCGAACGCGATCTGGAAGCGGCCCGCGAGCGCGTGGCCCGGCTGCTCAACTGCGCCGCGCACGAAGTCATCTTCACCAGCGGGGGCACCGAAAGCGACAACCTGGCGCTGCGCGGCCCCGCACAGGCGGCACGCGTCGAAGACCGCCCCATCACGATCATCACGACACCCGTCGAGCACGAAGCTGTTACGGCCACCGCGCGGCAGCTTCGTGACACACTGGGGGCCGCGCTGCGCATCGTGCCGGTCGATCGCTTCGGGCGCGTGGAGCCGGATGCGTTGCGTGTGGGGCTGCGCAACCTGCCCGCGGATGGCGTCGCAATCGTCAGCCTGATCCACACCAACAACGAAGTCGGGACGTTCAACCCCATCGCGGAGCTGGCCGCCATCGCCCGCGAATATGGGGCGCTGGTTCATACCGACGCGGTCCAGGCGGGCGGGCTGGTCGCGCTGGACGTGCAGACGCTGGGCGTGGATATGCTCTCGCTATCGGCGCACAAGTTCTATGGCCCCAAGGGCGCGGGCGTGCTGTTCCTGCGCGAAGGGACGCCCTTCCTCAGCTCTCAGACGGGCGCCAAGCACGAGGATCACCGCCGCGCCGGGACGCACAACCTGCCCGGCATCGTTGGCACGGCATACGCGCTGGAACTGGCACGCGACGAACTGGCCGACAACACAGCTCGGCTCACTGCCCTGCGCGACCGGCTGATTGAGGGCGTGCTGGCCCGTGTGCCGGATGCCGCGCTGAGCGGTCACCCCACCGAGCGCCTGGCGGGCCACGCCAGCTTCGTTTTCCGCGGTGTGGAGAGCAACACGTTGCTAATGCATCTCGACCAGCACGGGATCGCCGCCTCGTCGGGCAGCGCGTGCAAGGTCGGCAACCCGCAGCCCTCGCCCATCCTGGAGGCGCTCGGCTACGGCCCGGAGTGGACGCGCGGTGGTCTGCGGCTGACCCTCGGTCATAGCACCACCGGGGCGCAGATCGACACCGTGCTTGAGGTCCTGCCTCAGGCAGTTGAGCGGGTCCGGGCGCTCAGCACGCTCTACAGCGTCTGATCGGGAAGCGCGGGCAGCCGATGGGCAGCAAGCCTCGTGTAGTCGTCGCCATGAGCGGCGGAGTCGACAGCTCGGTCGCGGCGGCCCTGCTGGTTCAGCAGGGTTACGACGTGATCGGAATGATGCTGCGTCTGTGGGCCGAGGATTGCAGCGATGAATCCGGCGCGGCTGTCGCCAACCGCTGCTGCACTCCCGCTCAGATGGCCGACGCGCAGCGCATCGCGGATCGGCTCGGCATCCCTTTTTACGTGATCGACACGCAGGACGTATTCCGCCGGACCGTAGTCCAGTTCTTCATCGATCGCTATGCCGCAGGCGATACGCCCAACCCGTGCCTGGAATGCAACCGGCATATCCGCTTTGAGTGGTTGCTCAATCACGCGCTGGCGCTGGACGCGGAGTATCTCGCCACCGGCCACTACGCGCGCGTCCGCCGCGACGCGGACGAGACGGCTCATCTGCTGCGCGGCCTGGACCCCGCCAAGGATCAGAGCTACGTGCTCAGCGTGCTCACGCAGGACAAACTGCGTCACGCTCTGTTTCCAATCGGAGAGTACGAAAAGGCTCAGGTTCGCGCGCTGGCCGCCGGCCTGGGGCTACCGGTTGCAGAGAAGCGCGACAGCCAGGACCTGTGCTTCCTGGCCGACGGCAATTACCGGCGCTTCCTGGCACAGCACGCGCCCCATGCCGTCCGTCCCGGCCCGATCATCTCCCGTGACGGGCGCGAGCTGGGCCGGCACACCGGCCTGCCCAACTATACGATTGGGCAGCGCAAAGGGCTGGGAATCGCCGCGCCAGAGCCGTACTACGTCCTGGCGACCGACCCCGTCCGCAACGCGCTGGTCGTCGGCACGCGCGAGGAACTGGGCTGCAGCACGCTGATCGCCAACCGCGCCAACTGGATCGCGGGCGCGCCCCCCGCCGGGCCGTTCCGCGCCGAGGTGAAGATCCGCTACCGGGCACCGGCAGCACCGGCCTGGGTGACACCCGAAGACGACGACCGCTTCTCGGTCACCTTCGACGAGCCGCTACGCGATATCACGCCGGGCCAGGGCGCAGTGATATATCTCGGCGACGAGTGCCTGGGGGGTGGACT